>JBOGIQ010000006.1:0-60552 GCA_050742535.1 Vicinamibacterales bacterium
CTGCCGCAGTACGTGCAGGAAGGGAAGAGCTACCTGACCGTGGCCATCGGGTGCACCGGGGGCCGGCACCGGTCGGTCATGCTTGCGGAAGAGCTCAAGAGGACGCTCGCCGGCGTCAAAGGAATCACCGTGCGCGTAAAGCACAGGGACAGCTGAGTCGATGATCGGTGTGGTGGTCGTGACACACGGTCAGCTGGCCAGGGAGCTGGTCAGCGCGGCGGAAGCGATCGTCGGGGATCTGCCGCGTTTTGCCGCGGTGTCGATCGGCTGGCACGAGGACACCAACGACGCCAGGGAGGAGATCGCCCAGGCGGTCGGCCGCGTCGATCAGGGGCAGGGCGTGCTGATCCTCACGGACATGTTCGGCGGGACGCCGTGCAACCTGGCGATGACGTTTCTCGCCGAGAACAAGGTCGAGGTGATCACGGGCGTCAACGTCCCGATGCTGATCAAGCTGTCCGGCGTGACGGAACAGGCAGAGCTCCTCGCCGTCGCGCGTGAGATGCGCGAGCACGGCCGGCACGCGATCTGGGTCGCCTCGGATCTGCTGCGGGCCGAGAAAGCATGACGAGCCGGTCGGTGACGGTGGTCAACGCCCTGGGACTGCATGCGCGCGCCGCCGCGCGGTTCGTGCATCTGGCGGCGCGCTTTACCTCGCAGGTGCGCGTCGCGCGCGATGCGAAGGTGATGGATGGCAAGAGCATCATGGGGATTCTGCTCCTCGCGGCCGCGCGCGGAACGACGATCACGATTTCGGCCGACGGGACCGACGAGCAGGCGGCGGTCGAGGCGCTGGCCGCGCTGGTGCTGAGCGGATTCGGAGAAGCGACGTGGAACGCCTGACGGGAATCGGTGTGTCGTCCGGCCTGGCGATCGGGCCGGCACTGGTGGCGATTCAGCGCACCCAGGTGATCCGCTTTCCGATCGCTCCGGATCGCGTCGCCCGCGAGTTGTCCGCGCTCGATCGGGCGCGGATACGCTCGCGGGAGCAGGTCGAGCAGATCCGCCGCCGCGTGCTCGATCTGAAAGGCGCGGACCTGGCGGCGATCTTCGACGCGCAGATGCTGATGCTGGACGACCCGATGCTCGTCGGACGCGCCGCCACCATCGTCATGGAGGAGCGCGTCAACGCCGAGTGGGCCGTGCAGCGGGCGCTCGACGAGATCGCCGCGGTGTTCGACGGGGTCGACGACCCGTACCTGCACGAGCGCAAGGGCGATCTGCACGACATCGCCGGACGGCTGCGCATGAACCTGCGCGACGAGAAGGGCGGCGCGGGCGATCTCCTGCAGGATCTCGACACGCCGTGCGTGCTCATCGCCGACGAGCTCACGCCGTCGGTAGTGGCGCAGCTCGACTGGACGCGCATTCGCGGCTTCGCCACCGACGCGGGCAGCCGCACGTACCACACCGCCATCCTGGCCCGCTCGCTCGGCGTCCCCGCGGTCGTCGGCCTGCACGACGTCAGCGTTCGGGTTCCTCCCGGCGTGTCGGTGATCGTCGACGGCGAGTCAGGCGAGGTGATCGTCGATCCGGCGCCGCCCGTGCGCCACGACGCCGAGCGCCGCGCGCGCGAACGGCAGACGCCCGCTCATGACATCGTGACGACGGCGGGCCCGGTCGCGACCAGGGACGGCGTGCGCGTTGCGCTGCACGCCAACATCGAGCGGTCCGAGGACGTCGCGGCGGCCCTTGGCGCGGGAGCCGAGGGCATCGGGCTGTACCGCTCGGAGTTCATGCTGGTCGGCGGTCCGCCCAACATGGCGGCCGAGGACGAGCAGTACCACGTCTATCGGGAGCTGGTCGAACGGATGGGCGGCCGTACGGTGACCATCCGCACGTTCGACATCGATCAGCGTCAGCTGGACCGGCCGCTGGTGGACGCGGCGCTCGACGCACGGTGGTTCGCGGAGCACGAGCGCGGCAGTCATGCCGGGCTGCGCGGCATCCGTTTGGGTCTGGCGCAGCCGGCGATCTTCAAGACGCAGATCCGCGCGCTCCTCCGGGCCGCGGCGCACGGCCCCCTGCGCGTGATGTTTCCGTTCGTGTCGTCGCTGCACGAAGTGAGAGCCGCCAAAGCGCTGCTCGAAGAGGCACGCGGCGAGCTCCGCGCGCGCGGCGTCGAGACGACGCCCGTGCCGGTCGGGATCATGATCGAAGTACCATCGGCGGCGTTCACCGCGTCGCAGCTGGCGCGTGAGGTCGATTTCTTCACGATCGGCACGAACGATCTCATTCAATACACGCTGGCCGTCGATCGCACCGACGATCGCGTCTCGAACCGCTATGAGCCGCTGCACCCCGCGGTGCTGCGCCTGCTCCGTACCGTCCGCCGCGGGGCCGTCCGCAGCGGCATTCCAGTGTCGGTCTGCGGCGAGATGGCGTCCGATCCGCTGCTGCTGCGTCTGCTCATCGGCTGCGGCCTCACCGAGTTCAGCATGACGCCCGGCGCGCTGCAGATGGCGCGCACCGTCGTCGTCGAGACCCATGCCGGCGAGATGGGGCGGATCGCGGCGCGCGTGCTGACGCTCGGGACCGTCGAAGACATCGAGGAGTTCCTCCGCCGCACGTTCGATCAGCAGGAGGCGCTCAGGTAAGTCGGAGGGTGCAAACCGAGGGTGCGGGCACGGCGTCTAGTAGGGGAGGCCCAATGCGATACGCGCTCACGCTCTGTCTGACCGCCGCGGTGGCCTCTCTTGCAGCGCAGCCGGCACCGCAGCTCGCCTTTGACGTCGCGTCGATCAAGCGGAACACCTCGCTCGCTGACGGCGGCGGCGGCGGCGCGGGGCCGGGTGGACGATATCGCCTCACCAATGTGACCCCGCGCTCGATGATCAGCCTCGCGTGGGGCATTCCCAGCAATCGCATCACCGGCGGCCCGGCCTGGATCGCGACCGATCGCTATGACCTCGACGCCACCATGAAGGAGAACGCCACGCAGCTCGAGATCCGCTCGATGATGCGCGCGCTGTTGGACGCCCGCTTCATGCTCGCAGCGCACGTCGAGCAGCGCGAGCTGCCGGTCTACAACCTCATGCGCGCCCGGCCCGGCGAACAACTCGGCCCAGCCCTGGAGCGCAGCACATTCGACTGCACCAACCTCGCCGCGCGCAAGCAGGAAGCGGCGGCGGCGAGCGCGGCCCGGCCGGGTCGTCTGTTGTGTGGGTTCAGGGACAGCGGCGGAGCGCTCGACGGCGGGGGCCTGACCATGGACACGCTGGCACAAATCCTGACGGGGCCGGCGGGGCGGCCCGTGTTCGATCGCACCGGACTGACGGGCGGCTACAACGTGCTCCTCACATGGACGCTGCTGGCGACCGACACGGCACCTGCTGACGCGGTGTCGATCTTCACCGCGGTGCAGGAGCAGCTCGGCCTGAAACTCGAGAGCGGAACCGCGCCGCTGGACGTACTCGTGATCGATCGCGTCGAACGGCCCAGCGAGAATTGAAAGGCGCCGTGCAGATGACCACGCCGATCACCGCCGCTCTCGTGATCTCGCTGCTTGCGGGCGTCGCCGCAACGGCTCAGGCGCCGGCTGGCGACGCCGCGTTCGAGCTTGCCTCCATTCGCCAGAACATTTCCGGTAGTCAGAGCGGAGGCGGAAAGCCGCGAGCCGGGGGCGGCTACATCTACACCAACCTCTCGGCGCTCCAGCTGATCGGCCTCTCTTATAACGTTCCGTTCGATCGGATCATCGGCGGGCCCGCATGGATGTCCGCCGATCGTTACGACGTGAACGCCATCGGCAAGGAAAACGCCACGACGGAGGAACGGCGGGGCATGGTGCGATCGCTGCTCCGCGACCGGTTTCAACTCGCCGCACACATCGAGCGCCGCGACCTGCCGGTCTACCTTCTCGTCGTCGCACGCGGAGACGGGCGCCTTGGTCCCGGATTGCGGCGTTCGTCGGTCGACTGCAACGATCCGCAGGCGCGCAAGAAGGCCGCAGCCGCGGCGGGCGACTCGCGAATGGTGTGCGGGCTCACCTTCAACACCGGCCTGTTCATGGCTGGCGGCGTGGAAGTGTCCACCATGCTCGGCACGCTGACGGCTGCGGCAGGGCGCGCGGTCCTCGACCGGACCGGTCTGACGGGCGCCTACGACTTCGAGCTGAAATGGACGCCTTCGCTCGGCACGGACGCGCCGTCGGCGGACGCCGTGTCGATTTTCACGGCGGTGCAGGAGCAGCTGGGACTGAAGCTCGAAGGTGGAACGGCGCCGCTCGACGTCCTGGTGATCGATCGCATCGAACGCCCCAGCGAAAACTAGCCCGCTGCCAACCGGCGCGGCCCCGCCGGGGTCTATTTACCGCAGAGGATTGATGCGAGTTCTGTCCGTTGCGCTTCTGTGCTCCGCGACAGCGTTAAGCGCGCAGTCGGATCCGGTGTTCGACGTGGTTTCGATTCGTCGCAGCGTCACCCGCACGGGTACCGGCGGGGGAGTCCAGGGCACGCGATACGTGGCCAACAACATGACGACGATTGGCCTGCTGATGGGTGCGTACCAGGTCGGCGCCGAAAGGATCTCCGGGGCGCCGGACTGGACGACCAACGAAGGATACGACGTCGTGGGGCAGGCGGCCAGCGACATCGCGCCCGGTCAGCTGCCGGCGATGCTGCAAGCTCTCCTGCGGGATCGATTCAAGCTCGAGGCCCGACGCGAGACACGCGAAGTGCCCGCTTACGCGTTGACCCTTGTGCGTCCTGAAACGCTGGGTCCGCGACTGAGGCGGACGACTGTGGACTGCACAAACACCGAAGCCGTCGCGAAGGCGCGGGCGGAAGCGCCGTCGGGTCAGCCCGTATGTTCAGGGCGCTCGAACAGCGGCCGAATGATGTTCTCGGGGTTCACGATGAACGCATTGGCCCAGGCACTCGTCGTCGTTGCCGGCCGGCAGGTGATCAACCGCACCGGCCTCGACGGCCGTTTCGATTTCGAGCTGGAGTGGGGGAACATCGACAACGCGGAGGCCGTGTCGATCTTTACTGCCGTACAGGAACAGCTCGGATTGCGTCTGCAGCAAACGACTGCCGCGATTGAGCTCGTCGTCATCGATCGCATCGAGCGCCCCAGCGAGAATTAGAAATGGAAAGGGGAAAGGCCGACCTGAAGGTCGGCCTCTACCAACTACCAACCACCAACTAGAAGGGGATATCGTCGTCCGTGATCGGCTCCATTGGCGGTTCGTCGCCGCCGCCGTGCGAGGCGCCGCGGTCCATTCCGCCACCGCCACCGCCGCCGCCGCGCCCACCGCCACCCCCGCCGCCGAGCAGCGTGATGCGATCGGCCTTGATTTCGGTTGTGTAGCGCTTGTTGCCGTCCTTGTCGTCCCACTGCCGCGTCTGCAGCCGGCCCTCGACGTAGATCTGCTTGCCCTTCGTCAGGTACTCCTGCAGCGATTCGGCCTGCTTGCCCCACAGCACCACGCGGTGCCATTCAGTCTTTTCCTGCCGCTGCTGATTCTTGTCGTTCCACACTTCCGTCGTGGCCAGATTCAGCGTGGCAACGGCGGCGCCGCCGGGCGTGTAGCGAAGCTCGGCGTCCCGTCCCAGGTTTCCCACGAGGATTACTTTGTTGACGCTTCCCACGTTGCTCTCCTTCGGGCCGCCTTCGCCCGCCTTCGGCGGGACTACGGCGCCCCCTGCGGTGACAGTTGCTGTCGCCGCGCTTGTTGGCGGACCCGACCCGCCTTCGCCTTGAAGGCTCCGGCGGGTCCGCCCCACGTTCATTCGTATAGTGTGCGTGGATTATGTGACAGGACAGGTCACGGTTTGCGGAGTGGCGTGGCGGGGGCCGCGGCGCTGTCGAGACCCTGCAGCCTGCTCAACGACAACACTCCCGGCTCCGTATCGGGGAACTGCTTCACCGCCGACTCGAACGACGCCCGCGCCGCCGCCGTCTGGCCAAGCCGGCTCTGCGCCAGCCCGCGCTTGTAATACGCCCAGGGCACCTGGTTCTCTTTCGGGTAGTTCTGAATGACCTTGCTGAATGCCGCAATCGCCTGCTCGAAACGGCTCTGGATGAATTCCGCTTCCCCGATGTACTGCTGCGCATCGTCGGCGCGTGGAGACGTGGGGAAGGCCTTCAGAAATTCCTCGAACCCCTGAATCGCCGCGGCATAGTTGCCGCCGGCGTAGTCGGAAAACGCCGTGTTGTACATGCGGTCCGGTGAGAGACCGAGCGTTGACGGCGGCGGCGAAGCCACGGGCAGCGCTCCGGCGTCGCCGGCCGCCGACACGGCGCCAGGGTCAGCCAGCACGCCGCCGTCGGCCGGCGTGAGCCTCGAGAGCAACGCCGGGATCGAAGTCCGCAACGCCTGCACTTCTTCCTTCAGCTCGCCGAGGCGCGTCGCCGCATCCTGCGTCTGCGCCAGGGTCTTGCGCACGTCGCCGGCCGCCGTATTGATCGTCAGCGACTGGTCCGCGAAGCCTTTCCGCATCGCCTCGTTCGTCTGGTCGATGCGGGAGTTGAGCGCCTTGGCCGTCTCGTTCAGCAGCTTGATCGTTTCCGCGAGCGTGTTCGCCAGTTCCTGATTCTGCGCGCGCAGGATCGTGAGCTCGGCGGCCATCTGCAGGTGCTCGCGGTTCTGCGCCGATGCCGGCGCCGCGGCAATGAGCGCGCCGATGAAGAGCAGCGTCGTCTTTCTCATAGTCAGTTCGATGTAATCACGAAGTGGCCGCGCCGGTTCTTCGCCATCGCCTCTTCGCTCCTGCCCGGATCGAACGGGAACTCCTTGCCGTAGCTGATCGTGCGTACACGATCCGGCGAAACGCCAAGCGAGATCAAGAACGTTTTCACCGCGATCGCACGCCGCTCGCCGAGCGCGAGGTTGTACTCGGCCGTGCCGCGCTCGTCACAGTGTCCTTCAATGGTAACCACCCACTTCGGGTTTTTCTTCAGGATTTCCGCGTTCCCGGAAATCGTCTCACGCCCCGCATCGTCGACGTCCGAACTGTCGAGGGTGAAAAAGACGGGCTTCAGCGGTGAATTGCGATTCAGATCGTCGAGCGTACGGATAGCCGTCGAGTCATCGGACAGCGCCGGCTGCGCCGGCACCGGCAGAGCTTCGTCGACGCGAGTCGGGCCCGCGGGTGACGTGACGGCCGGCCCGCCTGCGACGGAGGGCGGCGGCTGCGGCATCGGCGCCGCCACCGGCGTCTGCCGCTTGGCGCAGGCGGCAACGGAGAGTGCCGCGACAAGGATCGCAATCGATAGACCGTTTCTCTTTCTGTTACGCATCGAATCTCCCACTGGATCAGTTCGACCAATCGGGTGTCTGGTTGTTCCCCGAGCGTGTGACCTGCCGCAGGCCGTTGCCGTCACGGCCGATCGTGAATACCTGGGTCAGACCGGAACGCGTCGATTGAAACGCGATGTGCCGGCCGCTAGGTGAGTAGGCGGGACCTTCGTTGCTCCCCTCACTGAACGTGAGCTGGCGCGTCGTCCGCGTTCCCAAGTCGTACACCTTGATGTCGTAGCCAGGGCCATTTCTCGCCGTGTACGCGATCTCGTTGTGCGGACTGGGCGCCCACGTCGCACGGTCCGCTTCCGCATCCGGAATATCGAGACGCTGCGCCCCTCCGGTACCGTCGGCGTTCATGATGTAAATCTGCGGCTTGCCGGTACGGTTCGACGTGAACGCGATCTGCGTTCCGCTTGGCGACCACGTCGGCGTGGTGTCGATGTCGGGATGCGTCGTGATGCGGCGCAGGTTGGTTCCGTCCACGTTGATGACGTAGAGATCCTGCGACGCCGCGCCTTCCGCGGTGGCTGCGAAGGCGACCCGCTTTCCGTCTGGTGAGAACACCGGCAGATACGAACCGTCGCGGAGCCGCCCTTTCGTCAGATTCTGCAGCACCCCGGTTTTGATAAATGACAGCAGAATCTCCGGCCCGACGTTTCCGCGATACGCCGAATAGGCGATGACGCTCGCGTCGGCGGACCAGGAGGGGTTGAGGTTCAAATCACGTGAGTTCGTGATCCGCAGTTCGTTCGCGCCGTCATAGTCGGCAACCCAGACCTCCTTCACGCTGCGCTTTTCGACGGTGCCGAGCACTGATTCCCGCAGGCGGTCGGAGACAAACGTCAGGCGCGTTCTCGCCACTCCTCGAACGCCGCGCTGCTGCTTGTGAATCGCGTCGGCAACCTCATGGGCGATGCGACGGGCGCTGCGCGTCGCGATCGTCATCTCCTGCGCGTAAACGGACTCGCGGCTGCGCACGTTGAAGAGACGCACCTGGACGATGATGTCGTTCCCTTTCTGCGCCACGGTACCGAAGAACACACCGTCCGCTCCGACCTCTCGCCACGCGCCGAACGGAATCTGCTCCATCGCTCGCGCCGCCGGCACCGACTTGTAGACATCGCGCGGGATCATGTCGAACTCGCGCTCGAAGTTCAGGTCGTCCCACAGCACCTGCGCGAGCATCTGCGCGATCTGCGTGGCGTTCGGCGTCAGCGCGATGAAGTCGGGCACCGCGTAATGAGGAGGAGCACCCGAGTCGCCGCTGATTCGAGTCGCGATTTCGCTCGGCTGCTGCGGCGTTTGCGGCGGCACCGGCTGCTGCGCCGCGACGAGACCAGCGAGGAACAGCACGGCTGTAGTCGCAATGATTCCCGGCCCTGGTCGATATCTGCGCACAGTTGTCGTCATGTGTGTCCTTGTTCTCATTACCTGACGTACTCGAACTCGAGATGAACCGTGAGCGTCGAATTCGGATACCTCGATGGCAGCGGCGGGAGCCGCGTGATCTGCAGAGCTCGCCGTGCCTCGTTGTCGAGAGCGATGAACCCGCTTGGTTTTTCGACCTTGACGTCTTCAATCCGCCCGTCTTTCCGAATGGTGAACATCATCGTGGTGACACCGGCGATTCCCAGTTTCTGGTTCCAGTACTGCTTTACCAGCTCGTTCATCGTGATGATGTAATCCGGACAACAGAAGTCCACCGCGTCTACGGTGACCCCGGCAGTTCCGCCACCACCGCCGCTGCTCAGTCCGGCAAAGCCCTGACCGCGAACGCGCGTTTCGGCCTTCGCGGTTCCTTCCTGCACTTCGGCGCCGGTCGACACCGTCTTCGCCGCCGCCTCTTTGGGCGCATTCTTGGGACGGGCCTGCGGCTTCGAGCGCGGATCCGGCAGCGTCATCTCGCGGGCAACAGGTGCCGGCGCGGTCTCGGCCTTCTTTACCTCCGGCTGCAGTGACTGGACATTGCGCGCGGCCATCTGCGTCATGCCCGTCCGCGGTCCCGGTGCGCCGCTCAGACTGATGAACATCACGTCCTTGGGCGCGGTGTCGGCCGCCGGATGAGGCACCAGGACGACGAACGCCATCACGACGATGTGCGCCGCGAACGACCAGCCGACCATCGGTGACAGTCGATCGACCTCGCGGGCGCGCGACACGATGATGTCGGTGGTCGATCCGTTCATCGCACAGGATCCGTGACGACGCCCATGTTCCGCGCGCCGCCCTTTCTGATCTGATCGCCGACTCGCATCATGTCCTGCACCGTGAGGGTTCCCTCGATGCGCAGGAACACATCCTTGTCGGCGCGCGCGTCCAGACGCTGTCGCAGCCGCTCGCCAAGAAACGCCAGCCGGATGCGCTCCTTCTCGATAAACACACTCTGGTCGTCCTTGAACGACAGCGGCACCTCGACGAACAGCCGCTCGCTCGAGATCTCCTGCGCGCGCTCGGCCTGCGGCAGACGCACTTCGACACCGCGCTGCAGCATCGGCGCCGTGACCATGAAGATGATCAGCAGCACCAGCATGACGTCCACGAGCGGAATCACGTTGATCTCCGCCAGCGTCGTCGCCACACGGCGGCTGCGTCCCCTCGGTGCGCCGCCGGTCGGGACAGGAAGTACTTTCGGCATTCGCTCGCGGCCTCGCTAGGTGAAATTCCGCTCGGCGATGTTCAGAAACTCGAGCGAAAAGTCGTCCAGATCCGACGCAAACGTCTTCACCTTCATGGTGAAGTGGTTGTAGGCCATCACCGCCGGAATGGCGGCGAACAGCCCTGCCGCGGTTGCCACCAGCGCGTCCGCGATCCCAGGCCCGACGGTGGCGAGATTGGTCGACCCCGTCACGCCGATGCGCTGGAAGGTGATCAGAATCCCCCACACGGTGCCGAACAGCCCGATGAACGGCGCCACGCTGGCGATCGTCGCGAGAAACGGAACCCGTTTCTCGAGTTTGTTCACTTCGACGGCCGCCGCGCGCAGGAGCGCCCGATCGACGGCAGCCAGGCTCTTGAGAATAGGACGAGACGAGGTCTCGCCTGGATTGGACGACCCCGCACCGGCGGCGCGGAACTGTGCGTTCAGCTCAGCGTAGCCGGCCTGAAACACGCCGACGAGCGGGCTCGCCGGCAGGGAAGGGCAGACGGACTGCACTTCGGAGAACTTGGTGCTGCGCCGGAAGACGTCCAGAAAGGTCGCGGTCTGCCGCCCGATCGAGCGGTACGAAAGCGTCTTCTGGAGAATGATCGCCCACGAGATAACTGACAGCAGAACCAGAATTGCGAGAACGATGAGGTTGACGGTCCCGGTCTCGCGGAGGAGCTCAACTACATTGACCTCCGCAAGCGGGGCAGCGCCCTCCTGCACCTGTAGTGCAAGGATGCTGAGCGCAAACGTGTGCAACAAAGCCTCCGAATCAACATGGCAGTGCGCCGGTGGGAGCGGCGCGGACAGGGCAGGGTAGCACGCGGCAAAAATGCTGTCAAACGCATGATACGATGGGAGTTGCGCCTACATGCTGCGCTTCCTCCGCATCCGGAATCTCGCGGTCATCGAGTCGGTCGAGGTCGAGTTCGAACCAGGGTTCAACGTCCTCACCGGCGAAACCGGCGCCGGCAAATCCATCGTCGTCGAGGCGGTTGGGCTTCTCCTCGGCGCCCGGGCATCCGCCGACCTGGTCCGCACGGGCGAAACCCAGGCGACCATCGAAGCCATGTTCGAAGATCACCGGGAGCCGGGGGCGGGACCGCTCGAGCTAATCATTAGACGCGAGATAACGATCCAGGGTCGGAGCCGGTCGTTCATCAACGGCGCCCTGGCCACGGCGGTCGCGTTGCGTGACCTCTCGCGGCGGCTCGTCGAGCTCCATGGACAGCACGAGCACCAGGCGCTGCTCGACCCCTCGACGCACCTGGTCCTGATCGACGAGCACGCCGGTCTCGAGGGAGACGTGGCGGCGGTCGCGAACACGTGGAGCACCGTTCGAACGCTGCGCGAGCAGCTCGATCGCTCACGCATGGACGCACGCGAAAAAAGCGCCCGCCTGGATCTCATCGCGTTTCAATTGGGCGAGATTGAAAAGGCTGCGCCGAGGCCTGGCGAGGATGACGAGCTCGCGGCGACGAAGCAGGTCCTCGCCAGCGCCGAGCGGATTCAGCGACTGTGCGAGGAGTCGTACTCGTCGCTGTACGAAAACGACGGCGCCATCCTGTCCGGGCTCGGCGGCGTGTGGAAGCGGGTCGGCGAGCTGGCGACAATCGACCCGCGGTTTGCCCCGTACGTGGACGCGCGCGACGGCATCAAGGGGCAGCTCGAAGACCTGGCTTTTTTCCTCCGGTCCTACTCGGACGGCGTTGACGCATCCCCCGAGAGGCTGCAACAGGTCGAGGATCGGCTCGCCCTGCTCGAGCGGCTGAAGCGCAAGCACGGCCCCACGCTTCAGGACGTCATCGAGAAGGGCGACGCGCTGCGCAGGGAGCAAGCGTTCCTGTCCGGGGCGTCGGAGGAGGCAGGTGAGCTTCAGCGCCGTCTGGACGACGCGGCGGATGCGTTCCTCCAGCGCGCCCGCGCGCTGTCACGGGCGCGGCGCAGCGCTGCAGTAAAGTTCGCCGCCGGCATCGAGGCAATGCTCGCGGAACTGGCCATGGCGCGCACACGGTTCGACGTCCGCTTCAACGCGTCGGAGCTGCCGCCCGATGCCTGGAGCGAGCGGGGGATCGATCAGGCGGAGTTCTTTCTCTCGGCGAACGTCGGCGAGGACGTTCGGCCGCTGGCGCGAATCGTTTCCGGGGGCGAGCTGTCCCGTGTGATGCTGGCGCTGAAAGCGATGGGGGCGGGGGCGCGCAAGGCTCAGTCCGTCAGCCAGTCGCGGACGTTGATCTTCGACGAGGTGGACGCGGGAATCGGCGGGCGAGTGGCGGACGTCGTCGGCACGAAGCTGCGCGAGCTCGGTGGGCAGTTCCAGGTGCTGTGCATCACCCATCTGCCGCAGATCGCGGCCAGGGCGACAACGCATTTCCACATAGACAAGCGCGTGCGCGGAACCCGTACACTCACGAGCGTGGGGCGTCTCGACGAGCACGCTCGCGCCGACGAGATTGCGAGGATGATCGGCGGGGCGCAGGTGAGCGACGCGGCGCTGTCGACGGCGCGCGACCTCCTGGCTGCCGGGCGGGCCGAGCGGCCGGGGCGAAAGGCGAAGGCGAAAGGCGAAAGCGAAAGTCCGTGGCGAAGAAATACCTGATCGAAACGTTCGGCTGCCAGATGAACTTCCACGACTCGGAGCGCATGGCGGGCCTGCTCGACCAGGCCGGCTACGAACCGACGTCCGAGGATGCGGACGCCGACGTCATCGTGATCAACACGTGCAGCGTTCGCGAGCACGCGGAGGAGAAGCTGTATACGCGGCTTGGCGAGCTGCGCGTGCTCCGCGAGGAGACCGGGCATCAGCCGGTCGTCGCCGTTGCCGGCTGCGTCGCGCAGCAGGAAGGCCAGGCGCTCCTTCGAAAATCGAACGGGCACGTCATCGACGTCGTCATGGGCACACAGCAGCTGAAGATGCTGCCGGTTCTCGTTGCTTCCGCCGAGCAGTCTGAAGCGGCTGCAGTGAACATCAATCCCTGGGATGACGTCACCTTTCCGCTCGGGATCACACGGCGCGGCGATCCGGTCAAGGCCTACGTCACGATCATCGAAGGGTGCAACGACTACTGCGCGTTCTGCGTGGTGCCGTATACGCGCGGCCACGAGCGGATGCGCGCGAAAGCCGACATCCTCGCCGACGTCCGCGACGCCGTGGCAACCGGGCGGAAGGAGATTCAGCTCCTCGGGCAGATCGTGAACCACTACCAGGCGCCCGACGATCCTTCCTGCGATTTCGCCGAGCTGCTGGCCGAAGTCAACGAAGTGGAGGGCGTCGAGCGTATTCGTTTTGCGAGCCCGCATCCGCGGCATACCGGGGCCAGGCTGATCGAGGCGGTGCGCGACCTGCCGAAGGTCTGCAAGCACCTTCATCTGCCGGTGCAGTCCGGCTCGACCCGCGTGCTGCAGGCGATGCGACGGAGGCACACGCGCGAGGAATACCTGGATCTCGTCGGGCGAATCCGCGAGGCAATTCCGGGCGTCACACTCTCTACGGACATGATCGTGGGCTTCCCGGGAGAGACGGCAGAGGACTTCGAGCAGACGATGACGCTGACCGCCGCGGCGCGCTACGACAGCATGTTTTCATTCAAGTACTCGCCGCGTCCGAACACGCTCGCGTCGAAGCGGATGCCGGACGACGTGAGCGCAGAGGACAAGACGGCGCGCATCGTCGCTCTGCAGGCGCTGCAGCGCGAGATACAGACCGCTCTGCATGAAGCCGCGGTCGGCAGCGTGGTCGACGTCCTGGTCGATTCCGCCAGCCGGCGGCAGGACGCCGAGCTCTCCGGCAGGACGATGGGGAACACGGTAGTGAATTTCCCGGCCCCTGCCGATACACCCAGCGGAGACCTGCCCTGGATTGGCAGGACCGTCCCCGTGCGGGTGACACGCGGCGGGCCTCACAGCCTCCGCGGCGTGGCCATCACGCACGGGACTCAGGCACTGATCGTGCGTAGCGAGCGACCGCCATGCTGATAGAGATGACGATCAAGGGACTGATGTTGGACCCGATCACCAACACGCCCATCGTGATCCTGAAGGACAAGGACGGGGATCGTGTGCTTCCGATCTGGGTCGGCCTGTTCGAGGCAAACGCCATCGCGCTGCAGATCGAGAACGTGGCCACGCCACGGCCGATGACGCACGACCTGTTGCGGAACATCATCACCGACCTCGACGGCCGCGTCGATCGCATCGTCGTCAGCGACCTGAAGGAGAACACCTTCTACGCCGTCGTCCACCTCACCGTGCGCGGCGAGCGAGTGGCCGTCGATGCCCGGCCCAGCGACGCCATCGCCCTGGCCCTGCGGACGCGCGCGCCAATCATGGTGGAGGAGACCGTCATCGAGAACGCCAAGAATGTGGATTTCGGCTCCGAGCGGTTGAACCCGGACAAGGTCCAGCAGTGGCTGGAAGCGCTTGATCCGGCTGAGCTTCCCAAATACAAGATGTAAATGTCGGCCGGCCGACATTGGCAGGTCCTTGGTCCTTCGACGAAAAGTTGACGGCCCGTACGGTCGTCTCTACAATGGGCGCGTTCCCTTCACAGAACTGCGCTCATGACCCACTGCCGCTTTAAATGTGGACTCCGGCTCCAGCCGGATTCACCTGACGGTCCGGCCACCCGACCAGCGGGGCGGCAGACTTGATCGTCGCGATCGCCAACCAGAAAGGCGGCGTGGGCAAGACGACCACCGCCGTCAACCTGGCCGCGGCGCTCGCGATGCGCGGCCGCAAAGTCCTGTTGATCGACCTCGACCCGCAGGCCAACAGCAGCATCTCGTTCCTGGACCACACGGTGATCGGCCGCAGCACCTACGACGCCATCGGCGATCCGAACATCAGCCTGGCGGACATCATCCAGCCGGCGAGCCTTCCGAACCTGTCGATCGCCCCGGCCCGCATCGGCCTGGCGAAGCTCGAGGCGCGGCTGGTAGGGGAGATGGACGCGCACTTCCGGCTGAAGGACAAGATCGATCAGCTGCAGGGGGACTTCGCGCACATCGTGATCGACTGTCCGCCCGCCCTCGGGCTGCTGACGGTCAACGCGCTGGTGGCCTCGACCCATCTGCTGATCCCGATCCAATCGTCGTATTTCGCGCTCGAGGGAACGGACGACCTCCTCGAGACGATCGAGAAAGTCCGCCAGCGGCCGAATCCGAGCCTGCGCATCCTGGGCGTCGTCATCACGATGCACGACAAGCGGACCGCGCTGGCGCGCGACATCCGCGAGCAGATCCAGAAGGTGTTCGGGAACAAGGTCTTCCGCACCGTCATCAGCAAGAGCGTCAGGCTGGAGGAGAGCCCGGCGTACAAGGAATCGATTTTCACCTTCGCGCCGGATTCCTCCGGCGCCACCGATTACTACAGCCTGTGCGAGGAGGTCATCGAGCGTGCCGAAGCGCGGACTGCCTGAAACGCTCCGGATGCGGCATGACGAGCACTACGTGGAGGCGCTGGCGGCCTCCGCGGGTGAGCCCGTCGGCCGCCTCGTGCCGATCGAGCTGCTGGACCCGAATCCCAATCAGCCACGCCAGGTCATGGGCGAACTGTCGGAGCTGATGGCATCGGTGGCGGAAAAGGGGATCATCGAGCCGCTGATCGTCCGGCAGCGCGGCGCCCGCTATCAGATCATCGCCGGCGAGCGCCGGTACCACGCCGCCGTCCAGGTCGGCCTGCGCGACGTGCCGGTCATCATCCGGGAGGTCGACGATGCGGAGGTGATGGAGCTGGCGCTGGTCGAGAACCTCCAGCGCAAGGACCTGACGCCGTTCGAAGAATCCGAGGCGCTGCACCAGCTCGCGCACCGGTGCAACTACACCCACGAAGACATGGCCCGGAAGCTCGGGAAGTCGAGAACTTCGATCACCGAATCGCTCTCGCTGGCGAACATGCCGGACGAGGTCCGGAACCTATGTCGGCTGGCCGACATTACCTCCAAATCGACGCTGCTGCAGATCGTTCGTCAGGCGGATCAGCAGAAGATGATCGCGCTGGTCGAGAAGCTCGCGGGCCAGGGCACGTCGACCCGCGAGGCCGTGCGCCGCGAGACCACCAAAGGCAAGACGGGGCGTCCCAAGTATTTCGTCTTCGCCTTCAAGCCACCGACGAAGTCCTTCGACCTGCGTCTGAGCTTCAAGAAGTCCAGGGTCGAGAAGGACGAGATCATCTCCGCGCTCGAGAACATCATCAAAGAGCTACGGGCAAGCCGCTAGACGGTTCTTGGTCCTTCGTTCTTAGTCCCAGGTCCGTCCGTGGTCCTGGGTCCGTCCGTGGTCCTGGGTCCGTCCGTGGTCCCAGGTCCGTCCGTGGTCCTGGGTCCGTGCTTGGTCCTTGGCCCGGACCCGTTGTTCTTCAGGGCTGATTCGGCTCTAGGTTTACATAACGTGTCTTATGCGACGTTGTAGAAATAGCTAAGGAACCCGGGCTGTGGATGAATTGTGGATGGTTTGCTCGCCTCCTCAAGCCGTCCAGGTCCGGATCCCGAACCGCTGGTCCGGGACCTCGAACTCGATGGCCTGATGCCGCGGCTGCCGGTCCATTTCCGCATCGCCGCGCGTAAGCGTCGCGAACATCGCCACGCGCTCGCCGATGGCGGCCCCCAGGACCGCAAACGGAATCTCGAACTCCGCCACACGCCCTGCGGCGCCTCGCAGCCTCGCATCCTGGACTCGAGTCCACCCCTCCGTCCCTGACTTCCGATACAGGACCGACGCCGGCGACCCCCCGTCCATCTCGAGTCCAACGCGCAGCCCGACCGGCTTGAGGAATCGCAGCGTCAGGCCGTAGCCGTCCGTCAACAGATCCCTGACCGGCAGCGTAGCGTCCACGCGCACGTAGAGTGAGTCGAGGTCGAACCCGAACTCGACCGCCGCGATGCCTGGAGCACGGTCGGCAACCTGGTGCATCGCGCCTGCGCTGGCCGCCTGCTCAACGCAGCCCGCCCCGACCCATTCGAAGTAGTTCGTGATTTCGCCGTCGATGACCGGGCGGACGAATCCGGTCGGCCGCTGGATAAACGTCGCCGGAGGCGCCGTCGTGATGTTCGTGACCCAGAGATCTTCGGGAATCGGCTTCTCGAGCGCCCGGTACACGTTCCGCACGTGGCCGCGGAACAGCTCGTCGAACTCGAGGTCGTGCTCGGAGGAATGGTCGTCGCCGTACCACCAGAACCAGTCGCTGCCTTCGGCAATGAGCATTTCTTCCCGGGCCCGCGCCAGCGATTCCTCAGACAGCCCGGCAGGCGGGCTCTCCAGCGCGCGCCGCGCATCGACGAGCTGGCCCCAGGCGCGGTGATCGTCCGGATGCCCGATCCAGATGTAGAAGTCGCCGTTAATCCAGGAGCCCGGAAAGACCGAGCGCAGTCGTTCAGCGTCGCCGATGCACGCCTCGGCCATGGTCACGGTTCTCAAGGCTGAGTGCGCCTGCAGACGGCCGTAGAGCGCGCGCAGAAACGGCCGGCCCTGCTCCTCGTAGTGCTCCCAGGCGTTCTCGCCGTCGAGGATCACGAACACCGTTGCCTCTGCTCCGCCGGTCGCCGCGCTGAACCGCTGCCCCGCTTCGACGAGCCGCTGAACGAAATCGTCGGCCGCGCCGTCCGCCGACCAGCCGGCATAGGTGAATCCGATGAGATCCGACAGGCGGTGGTCGCGAAAACCGCAGCCGACGCTCGCTCCGTCAGGACCGATGCGATACGGACGATACAGCCGCTCGGGCTGTTCGACATGTCCCTCGCCGGTGCGCGTGAAGCCGTAGCCGGTGGTCCGGGCAAGAACTTCCTCGTCTGTCGCCATCCACTGGAAGCCGCTGCGCGCCACCAGCGGCACCATCGCGTCGGAGACCGAGCCCTCCGACGGCCAGACGCCGACGGGCCGCTGGCCGAACAGGCGCTCGTGATACGACACGGCGCGCGCCAGCTGCTCGACCGCGTCCTCTGGATGCCTGAACGGCTCGCGCGGCATTCGCGACTGCGGGTGGGTGCGGATGTAGACGTCCGTATCGCACAGCAGCGGCAGAATCGGATGGTAGAAAGGCGACGTGGACAGCTCGATCTGCCCGCGCTCCAGCGCCGCCTTGTATTCGGGCACCACACGCCTGAGCAGCTCGAGCTCCGCGGCCCGCAACACGAGCTTGTCGTCCTCGGTGTATCCGCGGTCCTTCGCGATGAGCGCACGGACCCGCGCGTCTTCCGCCACATACAGCGGATCGATCCACGCGAGCTTGTGCCACACCTGCAGGTCGCGCAGGTCATCCACGGAAAAGTGAGACGACTGGCTGCGCGCGCTGAGCTGACTGCCGGCAACGTCCCGCTGTGCGAGCAGCTCCGCGTAGCGCGGATACGGCGCAATCATCCGTGGGCCGTGCGCGTGAAAGAAATTCGCGACCGCGAACGCCCGCTCGTCTTCGGTCAGCAGGTCGGCGCGCTTCAACCCGATTTCGAGATGGCGATCGCGCGCATCGTCGCGGGCGAACGCCTCGAGCTGGACCAGCATCGACGGCACGAGGTTGAACGTCAGGCGCATCGACGGGAACTCGCGCAGCAGGGCGACCATGCCCCAGTAGTCCTTCAGGGCGTGCAGCCGCACCCACGGCAGGATGTGCTCACGGGTGAGCAGGTCCTGATAGAGCGGCTGGTGCATGTGCCACAGCAGCGCCACGCGGGTCATAATTGACTCAACCAGTAGATGTCCATCATCGATAGGTACGTGATGCGGCAGGTGTTGATGCCGTTCCTGCTGGGCCTGCTCGTCTTCACCTTCATCTTCATTATTCCGCCGCTGCTGCAGTACGGCGAAGGACTCGTCGCCAAAGGTGTGTCCGGACCGCTGATTGCCGGCTTGATCAGCCTGCTCGTTCCGCAGGCGCTGGCCGTGACCATTCCGATGTCGCTGCTGCTGGCGTTGCTGATCGCGTTCGGGCGCCTCTCGGCGGATCGCGAGTTCGTCGCCATGCAGGCGTGCGGGGTGAGCCTGCGCCGGCTGCTGTGGCCGGTCGCGGTGGTGGCGATCAGCGCCTGGGCCGCGACCTCCTACGTGCTGATCGCCCTCGTCCCCGACTCGAACCAGCGCTTCCTCGACACCGTGTTCAGCGTGGCGAGTCAACGCGCGGAGGGCGAGGTCAAGCCGCGCACCTTCTACCAGGACTTTCCCAATTTCGTGTTGTACGTGCGCGAGATTCCGCCGGACGGACGCGGCTGGAACGGCGTGTTTCTCGCCAAACTTGGCGGCCCCGATCGATCGGAGACGTACCTCGCGCGCCACGGCCGGGTCGTGATCGACCGCGAGCGGAAGCGCATCGACATCGAGCTCATCGATGCCACGCAGCACAGCCTGGATGTGGAGGGCCGCTACACCGTCACTCGGATCGACCGCATCGCGTTCAACGTCGACCCGGCCGCCACGTTCTCCAGCGCAACCGCGAAAGGGCCGCGGCAGATGTCGATCGCCGAACTGCGGGCCGAGATCGTCAAACGGCGGCAGCAGATCGATCCGATGACGAACGGCCCGTTCTCCACCCACAACGAGGAGATGGAGATTCACAAGCGCTTCTCCATTCCGGTCGCCTGCCTCGTCTTCGGGCTAATCGGCCTCGCGCTGGGCGCGACACACCGCCGGGGCGGCGCGCTCGGCAGCTTCGTGATCGGGATTGCGGTGGTGTTTGCGTACTACGTCCCGCTGATGATTGGTCCGTCGCTCGTCAAGGGCCGCTACCTCACGCCATGGCTCGGGTCGTGGCTGCCGAATGTCGTCCTCGGCGCCCTCGGGATTCTAATGTTCGTGTGGCGCGATCGCCTGGCCGATCAGCCATTCCGTCTGCACGTCCCGCGGTGGCTGCAGTCGCTGCGCGTCACGAGCGGCCGCGGCGTGCCCGGACTGACGATTCTGGACGGCTACATCACGCGGGCCTACGTGCAGTACGTGCTGCTCTCCGGCGCGACGCTGCTGGGCATCTTCTACATCGCCTCGTTTCTCGACGTGTCTGACAAGCTGTTCAAGGGTATGGTGACCACCGTGACGATCGCGGAATATTTCCGCTACTCGACGCCGCAGTGGGTGTACTACGTGCTCCCCTTGTCCGTGCTGCTCGGTACGCTGGTCACGATCGCGGTCCTGACCAAGAACAGCGAACTCATCGTCATGAAGGCGTGCGGCGTCAGCCTCTATCGCCTCGCGCTGCCGATCTTCACGATGGGTGTGATCGCTGGCGCCGGGCTCGTGCTGCTGCAGGAAACCATCCTCGGCCCCTCGACGCGGAAAGCCGAAGAGATTCGACAGGTGATTCGCGGCGGAAACCCGCAGACACTCAACCTGCTGGCCAACCGCTGGCTCGCCGGATCGCAGGGACAGATTTATCACTATCAGACGCTCGATCCGCGCACCCGCACGCTCAGCGGGCTCGACGTCTACGAGTTCACGCCGGGAATGGAGCGGATCGTCAAGCGCAGCTTCATCCAGACGGCCGTCTTCGCCGGCGACGAGGAGGACCATGTCTGGGACGTCAGGCAGGGGTGGACGCGCGAGTTCGATCTGCGCGACGAGATCACATCCGCCCCACCCATCGTTGCCGAGCGCCGCACGCTCGAGCGCGCCGACTCCTTCGGCACGGAGGAAGTGAAACCGGACTATATGGGCTACACGCAGCTGCGCGCCTACACCGAGCGCCTGCGCGCCGGCGGGTTCGACGTGACCGAACAGGATGTCGCGCTGTGGCGAAAAGCCGCGTTCCCGTTCGTCCCGCTCATCATGACGCTGCTGGCGGTGCCCTTCGCGGCGACGATCGGACGCAGCGGCGCAATGGGCGGCATCGGTGTCGGCATCGCGCTCGCCATCTCCTACTGGACCGTCATCAGCATCTTCGCTGCGCTCGGCACGGGCGGAGCGCTTCCGCCCGTCCTGGCCGCGTGGGCACCGAATCTGATTTTCGGCGCCGGCGCGTTGTACCTCTTGTTGACGGCGCGAACCTGACAACAACGTCCCGACGATCGGCTCCGGGCGCCTTTATCTGCCGTACTGCACGTCGTCGATCCAGAACTGCCCCGCGCTCCCGGGCTTCGTGTTGACGGTGTCGACGACAAACAGCACGTCTCGCACCTGTCCCAGCGGCAGCCGGCGCTGACTGGTCGCTCCGACCGGACGCGCATCGTCGAAGAACACCGCAACCTCCCGGTCCGTTTCGTCGAGGTACACGGAGCGGCGCCATCGTTCGCCGCTCTCGAGCCGGAATTGAACCGACACTCGCATCGGCTTCTCCGCGCGTCCTGTGAACAGCAGGCGGTCGTAGGCCGGCAAAAGAGTGCCGGCGGGCATCACGAACGCCGCATACGGCGATTCCGAAAGCGTTCCGCCAACGGCCCACCGCAGCAGCAGCTGCGTTCCCGTCAGCGTTCGCGCCTCGTCAACAGCGGCCTTCGAGCGTGGGCTTGTCTCGATTCGCCAGCCGCGCGCGGGGCCGTCCTGATACAGCGGCGCGCGCGCAGACGGCTCGCCACGGCTGGACGGCTTCGCATCCTGCGCGCGGACGTAGATCGGATTCGTCAGGACCCAGGGAACAGGCGGACTCCCAGGAGCATCCGGAAGCTGGATCTCAACGCGGTAGACGGCTGGCACCCCGGGCACGACGCGGCGCAACCGCTGCTCCCCCGTCGCCTCGACCGCTCCGTTGCGGAAAAGGACCACGCGGCTGCCAGACGGCGCATTGCTCTCCACCTGCAGTTCAATGTCTCCCTCTCCAGGTGGGACGACGTCTCCCGCCTGCCACGATGTCCCGCCGCGGCTCGCGGTGAACGATACTGACCCTGGCCCGGCCAGCGCATCAACCGTCGTCTGCACGTGGCCGCGGCGAATGGCATCGAGGAGCGCCGCCGCGTCGGCCTCCGCGTTGCCTGTGAACCGAATGCCGGTCGCGGTGACTGAGAAGGTTTTGAACACCGCCTCGTAGCCGGGGACGTTCAGTACTGCCTTGTGAGCACGATCGTCGCCGCTCAGGTCGAGCCGCGCATGCGCGTCGGCTCCGGCAAGGGCAACGATCCGCCGCCGGGCGGTCAACGCGTCCCAGCGCCGGAGAATCGGATCGGGCCGGTCCAGCAGTGTGCCGAGAGACGAGGCCGCCGCGAACGGGTAGGTCAAGAGCACGCGAGCGAGGCTCTGCCACTGCTCGTCGCGCGATTCGCTGTCGGCGTTCAGCCATTCGAGCCCGTCGAACGGACTCGTCCACTCGGTCCAGCGCAGCTGCGGCTTCATCGATCCCGGATGCGCCGCCACCGACATCGCGCCGGCGCGCGCAATGTCTTCAACGATGTCGCGAACTTCACCTTTGAGCGGATACGGGGTCTGCGGAAGGCCGAGCGCAATGACGTGCCCGTCCTCGGCGCTGATTTCGACGGCGTCCACAACCAGCACGTTGCTGTGATACGCCGGTGCTGCTGGCTTCCGCGTGCCGTCGCCGTGATCCGTCAGGATGATGAACTGCAGGCGCGCGCGCGCGGCGGCGGCGGCAATCTGCTCCGGTGTCCCGCTGCCGTCCGAGCGGCGCGTATGGATGTGCATCGCGCCGCGTACGCCGGTGGCGGCGGCAGTCAGCGTCTGCGGCGGTGGCGGCAGTGATTGCCGGATGGCGATCACGGCGACGGCCAGCGCCGCCACGCCAAGGAGGTAGGATGTTCGCCCTCTCCTATCTCCTTCCTCCTTCCTCCTCTCTCCTGATAGCGTCATCCGTTTCACGCGCGCGGATGGAACCGGTCGTAGACGCTGCGCATCCGCTGCTCGAGCACGTGCGTGTAGATCTGTGTCGTCGACAGGTCCGCGTGCCCGAGCATCATCTGAATCGCGCGGAGGTCGGCGCCGCGCTCGAGGAGGTGCGTCGCAAACGAGTGGCGCAGCATGTGCGGGCTGAGCGTGCGCGTGACGCCGGCGCCTGCGGCGTACGCCTTCAGAATCTTCCAGAAGCCGACGCGCGTCAGGCCGGGCCCTCCGCCGCGGGCGTTGACGAACAACCGCGGGCTCGAGCGCCGGCCGAGCAGCGCCGGACGCGCCTCACGCGCGTAGCGGTTCACCCACTCCCCTGCCGAGTCGCCGAACGGAACGATGCGCTGCTTCGACCCCTTGCCCGTGCACGTCAGATAAGACGCGTCGAGGTTCACGTCAGCCGGCCGCAGCGAGAGCAGTTCCGAGACCCGCATGCCGGTCGCATACAGCAGCTCGATGAGCGCGCGGTCGCGAAGCCCACGCGCCGTCGAAACGTCCGGCTGCGCGATCAGCCGATCGACCTCCTCGACCGACAGATACTTCGGCAGTACCTTCCAGGCGCGCGGCGGCCGCAGGTCGTCGGCCGGACTCGCCTTCAATCGTCCGTCGATGACGAGATACCGGTAGAACCCGCGGAAGCAGGCGACCGCCCGCGCGACCGACCGCGGCGAGCGGCCCTCGGCCATCAGATCGCGAACGAGCGCCTCGAGATCGGTCCGCGCCAGACGGTCGAGCGGCATCTCGCGGCCCGCCGCGAACGCACCGAGCAGCGCCAGATCGCGCGCGTAGCTGTCGACGGAGTTCACCGCCAGCCGGCGCTCGACCGTGAGGTGCGTCAAGTACGAGTCGATCAGGGCCGTGGACAAGTGGAAAAGTACAAGAAGTGGAAAAGTGGAAAAGTGGAAAAGTAAGTGGAAAGTATAACGAGCTTAGAATGGGGATCTATGGCTGTGCGGTCGAAGTGGCAGTCGCTGCCCACCGAGGCGATCAACCCGTCGAGCCTCGGCATCGACAAGCTCGACCCGGAAGACATCGTCGATCTGATGGTCAACGAGGATCGCAAGATGCTCGAGGCGGTGAAGCGGGAGCGGGAGCGCATCGCGGTCGGGATCGACATGATCGCCTCGGCGTTACGCAAGGGCGGGCGGGTCATGTTCGTCGGCGCAGGCACGAGCGGCCGCCTCGGGATCCTCGAATCGGCGGAGATGCCGCCGACGTTCAGCACGGACCCGGACCTGGTGCAGGCGGTCATGGCCGGCGGCCGCGACGCGATCTTCGCGGCCAAAGAAGGGGTCGAGGACAACTACGAGGAGGGCGCGCGCTCGATTACCCGCCTTCGCCCCACCAGGAAGGACATCGTCGTCGGCGTGTCCGCCAGCGGCATGACGCAGTTCGTGCGCGGTGCGCTGACGCGCGCCCGTCAGGCCGGCGCGCGCATCATCTTCGTCACCTGCGACCCGGCCACCGAACTGCAGACGTTCGTCGATCTGACGATTGCTCCAGGCGTCGGCGCCGAAGTGATTGCCGGATCGACCCGATTGAAGGCGGCCACGGCCACAAAGCTGGTGCTGAACATGCTGACCACCGGCGCGATGGTCCGCATCGGCAAGACTTACGGCAACCTGATGGTTGACGTCCATACCGGATCGGAAAAGCTGAAGGACCGCGCCCGGCGCATCGTCAACATCGTGACCGGCATCGATTACGACGAGGCCGATCGGCTGCTGAAGAAGGCGCACTGGAACGTGAAGGCCGCGATCGTCATGCAGAAGACCGGGCTCATCTACCCCAAGGCGTTGGCCCGCCTGCGCAAAAGCCACGATTTGATGCGCGACGCGATAGGGGAAGACATCGAACCGCGACTGCGCGGCATGCTGCAGGGGCACGCCGAGGCCGCGTTTCTCGGCGTGCCGTCCGCGGCGGATTCCGCCGGCGGCAATTCCACCCGGCCGAGAGCGCGCAAGATCCCCGCTCCCAGCCAGCCGATTCGATAACATCTCGCTTCTTTCCGTGGCGCGAACCAGGCGGGTTCGCGAGGCGAGCCTACAAGGCTCGCCCCACGACATCCGCGCTTTGCGTTACGTCAGCAACGACGCCGCCGCGCGATCCAGAAAGAGCTCGACCGAACGATGTGTCTGCAGGAACGAGGCGGGCAGGCGCGTGGTCAGCGGTCCGCGGATCATGCGTTCGACGCACCTCGCCTTCCGTTCTCCCGTGGCGATCAGCACGATCGCGGCGGCGCCCAGAATCGTCGCCATCCCCATCGACAACGCTTCGCGCGGCACCTGGCCGGCTTCGCCGCCGAACAGCGGCGCGTTGTCGCGCCGCGTCACGTCATGCAGCTCGACCCGATGCGTCCGGGCGGACAGCTCGTCGCCGGGCTCGTTGAAGCCGATGTGCCCGTTCGAGCCGATGCCGAGGAGGAGCAGATCGATCCCGCCTGCCGACTCGATGTCCGTCTCGTAGCGCTCGCATTCGGCATCGAGATCGGCGGCGGCGCCGTTCAGAAAGTGAATGCGGGACGGCTCGAGGTTCACGTGCGCGAACAGGTGCTGATCCATGAACCGGCGGAAGCTTCCCGGGTGATCCGCGCCGACGCCGGCGAACTCGTCGAGGTTGAAGGTCCGCGCACGGCCGAAGTCGATCCGTCCGGCGCCATACATCCGCCTCAGTTCCGCATATGTCGGAAGCGGACTCTTTCCCGTGGGCAGGCCGAGCACGAGGTCCGGTTTGTCCTTCAACGCAACGGCGATGCGTTCCGCGATCGCCCTGGCGCTCTCGTCCGGAGTCGGAAACACGCGGACGATCATCGAACCTCAGATGTAGGCGGGAACCGTCAGCCGCCCGTGTGCCGCCGCCAGTGCGAGGGTGACGGCACCGGCCGCAGGCTCCACGTCGAGCGTGCGCACGTCGCTGCGCGGCGCCACTTCAGCCAAACGCGTCGCAACCTGCGGGACGAGCGAAGGAACTCCGCGAAAGACACCGCCGGACAGCAGCGTGGGGAATCGCTCGCCGCGCATCTCCAGGCGCGTGATGACGGAGGACGCCGCCGCGGCCAGCTCCGTCGAGGCGCGCTCGATGATGTCCGCCGCAACCGCGTCGCCCTCGTCCGCGGCACGCTGCACGACCGGAACGATGCCGGCAATCGCGTACCGATGCGGTCCCGGCGCGTAGATGGCGTGGACGAGATCGGTTGGATCCTTCAGACGCATCGCCTCGATCACCATCTCCGTGAGCATCGTTGAAGGCCCACGACCGTCGAACTGGCGAACGACGGCGTTGAGCGCGGCGCGGCCGATCCAGAACCCGCCGCCCTCGTCGCCGAGAACGTAGCCCCAGCCACCCGAGCGGGCCGCGCGGCCCGCTGCGTCGCGGCCGTAGGCGATGGATCCCGTGCCGGCGACGATCACGACACCTGGCTGTTCGCCGGCTCCAGCGACCAGCGCGATCAGCGCGTCGTTGACGACGAGCGTTCGTGCCTTGAAGCCGATGCGGCGCATGATTCCGCGGACCGCCGCGGCGTCAGCTTCGCGATCGACGCCGGCGATGCCGAGACAGATCGCCGCCGGCTGGAGGTCGCGGTCGGCCATCGCCTCTTCCATCACCGCGTGGAGCACCTTTTCGACTTCGAGCTCGCCCGATGCCTGCAGGTTTGCTCCGCCGCCACGGGATTGCGACAGGACACGACCCTGTTCGTCCGCCAGAAGACAGACGGTCTTGGTTCCGCCCGCGTCGATGCCCAGCACGTGCATGTCGATCTCAATGGTACATTCGGGTCGAGTGACGGCTCCCTTTACCGACGCCCACGGCATCGTTCGCGAGGCCGTCGCCAACCGCGTGTTTCCCGCAGCGGTGATCGAGGTGGGACGCTCGGCCCGCCCCGAGTCGCGCCGGGCCGTGGGCACGCTCACCTATGATCCGGCATCCCCGCCGACGCGCGAAGACACGATCTTCGACCTTGCGTCGCTGACCAAGGTCCTCTCGACGACGCCGCTGGTGATGCGGCTGGTGGAGCGCGGCGGCCTCGGACTCGATGACCCGGTCGCGCAGTATCTGCGAACGTGGCGCGGCAGCGACCGCGACGCCGTCACGATTCGCGATCTGCTCTCGCACAGCAGCGGCCTGCCGGCGTATCAACCGTTCTACCGCACGCGTCGCGGGCGCGAGGCGATCGAGCAGGCGATCGTCGCGACGCCGCTCGAATATCCACCCAATACAAAATCGATCTACAGCGATCTCGGCTTCATGCTGCTCGGGTTCATCCTCGCCGATGTGGCGCCGCTCGACGCGCAGTTCGACGCGCTGCGTGGCCAGATGCAGAACCCGGAGGATGTGCAGTTCTTCCCGCCGGAGCTGTGGACGAAGCGAACTGCTCCTACGCGTCAGACCGACGCACGCGGCCTGCTCGTTGGCGACGTGGACGACGACAACGCGTGGGCATTAGGAGGAGCGGCCGGCCACGCCGGGTTGTTTGGTACTGCCGCAGCCGTCGGCGCGTGCGCGCGGCACTTCCTGCAGGTGCTGGCGGGCCGCGTCGGTGCGTTTCAGCCCCAGACGATGCGGGCGTTCGTCACGCGACGGGACGGTGTCCCCGGCAGCTCGCGCGCGCTCGGCTGGGACACGATGCTGTCGACTTCATCGTGCGGCACGCTGATGTCACCGCAGGCGTTCGGCCACACCGGATTCACGGGCACATCGCTGTGGATCGATCCCGGCAACGACATCTATGTCGTGCTGTTGACGAACCGCGTGCATCCGGATGCGTCGAACGACGCGATTCAAGAAGTCAGGCGCGCCGTGCACGATGCGGTGATGCGGGAATCTACTACGGTCTAGAGCACCTTCCAGATGCGTGTAGCGCGGATCTGTGGGGCGAGCCTTGTCAGGCTCGCCTCGCCACGCAATCGAAATCCGCGCGCTAGAACCGCCCTCGCGTCGCAGGGGCGGGGACGCCGCCGCGTGGACCAGCGCCCTGCGGCAATCCGCCACGGCCCTCACGTCCGCCGCGCCCCTCGGGACCTGGTGCACCGCTGCGCGCGCCGCCGCCTGCACGGCCGCGCGCCACGGGCATGAAGACCCACTGGTTGTAGGTGTCGCGGCCGTTGTACAGCCGCAGCGACTTCTCCACGCTCTTGCTGGTCACGCCGACGATGCCGCCGGCAGGATTGCCTCGCCCGCTGATTGACGCCAGGGCATCCCGTCCCTGTTGCAGCGACAGCTGCAGGCGCTGCATCTCCTGCTGAGCCGAGCCCTGCGCTCCGCCCCGACCCTGAGGCGTCGTGCCCTGCTGCGTCTGACCTGGCGCCCCTGCACCCGCGCCGAGCAGCTGGAACTCATCGTTGGTGATCGGATCCTTGTATTTCTTGCGCAGGAAGCGTTGCTCGACCAGGACGTCGATCGACGGCGCAGGTTGATTCGCGAACTTCTGCTGCCACAGGCCGATCGCGCGTGCGTACTGCTCGCCGCGAAAGACCAGCTCGGCTTCTTTCTCGCGCCGCGCCATCGTGTGATACGCCGGCAATGCAGCGCCCATCAGGATCGCCATCACCGACATGGCGACGAGCAGCGCCACCATCAGGTAGCCTCGCTCCCCCGCCGCCCGTCGAACCAGCGGTTTGCCGTTCATCGCCTAACTGCCGATGGTGATGTCGATGACGTTGGGCGCGTCAGGGCCCGTCAGCGCGCCGCCCGACGTGGCGGCAATCTGGGCGGTTCCCGCCGTGCTGCCGGCCGTGAACGTCGTCACCGCCACACCGTCGCGGGTTTCGGCCTCCACGGGGTTGACGGTGCCGAGCGTCGCGCTGAAGCGGACAACCGTTCCATCGTGAACCGGCGTGCCCGCTTCCTCGATCACGATGGCGCTGATTTCGGCGGTGCCTCCCGGGGCCAGGGACGTCGCGGTCGAAAAGATTGAAATCGTTGAGGCGATGGGAGCCACAAGCGGAGCGCTATCGCAAGCCGTCACGATCAGAGCTCCCAGAAGGATCAGTTGCAGGCGCACGGTTGCTTTCCTCATCACCCTGCCTTCTTCGTCACCACTCCGAATAGGGAGTCTGCGTGTGTGGCGATACCCGGGTCGACGCGCTGTGGACGTCGCTGATCCCCGGCTCGTCGTTCGGGTTGGTCGGATCCGGCTCGCTCGGCGTCGTTTGCCAATCCGTCGCATTGGTAAACGGATCGACCGGCACCTCCCGGATGTACTTCTCGGTGACGAGCGCTTCGAGCGATGGCGGCCACTTGTTCTTGTCGGCGTGATAGGCGTCAATCGCCTCGCGCATCGCGTGAAGGTCTTCCTTGAGCACGGCCTCCTGCGCCCGCTGCGGGGCGCCGCCGTACAACGCGACACTGATCCCGGCCAGAATCGTGATGATCACCATCACGATCAGGACCTCGATGAGCGTGAAACCGCGCTGCGAACGTCTCACTTACCAGTCCTTGTATTTGCTGCCGTCGAGCGCCGTGCCGCCGCTCTTCGAGTACACGTCGTAGACGTTGCCCCGTCCCCACGACGTCGAGTCCGGCTTGTCCTGGTAGGCCCGCAGGCCCCAGTCGGTGCTGTTAGTCATCGGGTCCGTCGGGATCTTGCGCAGGAACTTCAGCTTCGTCCCCGACTGATCGTTCAGCAGCGTCACGCCCTCCACCAGGGTCTCCAGGTCGGGCGGATATCCCTCGCTACCCGCCTGGACTTCTGTCGAGGGAATTCGTCCCGCATCGGCAGCGTCCTTGAACTTGTCAATGGCTGTCCGCATCTGGCGCAGTGCCGTCCGCAGTTCGCTCTCGCGCTGCCGCTGCGCCGTCACCGTCGCCAGCGGCATCACCGCCGACGCGAGGATGAACAGGATCGCCGTGACGATCAGCAGTTCGACGAAGCTGTACCCGCCCTGCCCTGATGGCGACCGGCGAGTCGCAAAGATCCTTCGCATCTACCTCACTGTAACCGGCGGTACCGGCGCAAACTGCAGAGGCACCGGGGCTCCCCCGGGCGCCGTCGCTGTGGCCGTCACCGTGAGATTGGCCTGTCCCGCCGTCACCGGCTCGAACAGCAGCGCCGCGAGCAGGCCCGTCCCCGCTACGCCGGTCATGTCGCCCGCGCGCACGATCGCGATGTCCACGCGGCCGTTCGCCGGATCAGGCGACTGCGTAAAGGTCGCGTTCACGCCTCCGGCGCGCATGAAGCTGCCTTCGGCAACCGCGCGCATGCGCAGCACGGCCGGGTTGTAGGTCACCGTGACCGCAACGTTCGAAATCTGCGACGCGCCGGTAATCGTGATCGGCACGTTGTACGGACCCGATCCGACGCGGAAGTCGGTTGAGGGCGGCGAGAGCACGATCTGACCCGATGCGGCCCGCTGCCCCGGAACCGCCGCAGCCGGGACGCTGGTCGTACCCGGCACCGCGGAGCTGCCCGGGGGGATCACCGCTATGCCCTGCGGCACACCGCCAACCGGTGCCGGCGGAACTGCTGCCGCGGCCGGCGCAGGAATCGCAATGGGCGGCGGACCGGCAACAGGCGGAGCGGCGGCCACTGCGCCCGCGGCTGCTGGAGCCGCGCCGGCCGGTTCGTTGACGGCGATGAGCGGCGGCGGCCCGGTCAGCCCGAGGTTGTTCTGCGTACCGATGAACAACGGGCCGATGTCATCGGCCGTGAGCTCGTGCGTCCGCACGATGCGCGGCGTCAGCAGCATCACGATGTCGGTCTGCGCAACGGTTCGGTTATTGGCGGCGAACAGCTCCCTGATGATCGGGATGCTCACGATGCCCGGAATGCCCTGCAGGAGTTTTCGCTCGTCGTCCTGAAGGAGGCCGGCGAGCAGCGTCGATTCGCCCTCGCGCAACCGCAGCCGCGTCTTGACGTTGCGCGTCGTGAAGGTCGGGATCACCTGCCCCGCTACCGCGGCGTCGCGGCCGCGAGCGCTGTTTTCCACGTAGAGGTCGAGGATGATCTCATCCTGATACGTCACCCGCGGCGTCATGTCGATCTTCACGCCGACAGTCCGGTAGGTATAGGACGTCAGCGGGTTGACGTTCGATCCGCCGCCGGCGATCGGCGTAAATGCGGTCGAGAGGATCGGAATGTCCTCGCCGATGTTGAGCTGCTGCTGCGCACCTTCGGCGCCGCGCAGCTGCGTCTTGGCGACGATTTTTGTCTGCGAGTCCGTTTCCAGGAACCGCACCGCGGCTGTCGGCACCGCGAGATAGAAGTCGGACGCGCTGATCCCCCGCGAGACCGTGTTGGCGTTGAACGCCGGCGAGGTCAGCCCTTCGGCTGTGCGCGGATCGACCTCGGGGGAGAACGCGCCGCTGATCTGATAGTCGCTGAGATTGAGACCGAAGTCCTTCGTGCGGCTCTTGCTCACCTCGAGGATCTGCACGTCCACGAGGATCTCGGCGCGCGGCGTGTCCTGGGACCGCACGAGCCGCTCGATCAGCGGCATCATCGACGCGCTGGCGCGGGCGGTGACGCTGTTCGCGGTCTTGTTCGGAATGATGCCCGGACGATTCGCCTGCTGGCCGGGGATGTTCAGGATGTTGTTCAGAAAGGCCGACACTTCGGCCGAGTCCGAGTGCGACAGGTGGAACGTCTGCACGACGAGGTCGTCATACTGGGCGCGCTTGGTCGGGATGTCGGGAATCACCAGAATCGTTCGCTGGTTGACGACCTTGTAGAAGTTGCCCGTCGCGGTGAGGACCTGCTGCAGCGCGTCGCCCAGCGTGACCTGATCGAGCTGCACCGAGAACGTCCGATCCTGAAAGTCGCGCTCGTAGGTGATATTGACCCCCGCGGTCTCGCCCATCGTGTTCAGGATGTCGCGGAGGCTGGCCTGGTTGAACTTGAGCCCGGAGACCGTGGCGTTCAGGTTGGCCAGTGGCTGCGGCGCCGATCCCGGCCGCGGCGGTTGCGGAACGGCGGGACGCGGCCGCGCTGCTTCGATGGTGTCGCGAATCTTCCGCTCGAGCTCGGTGACCTTCCCGGCGAGCAGCCGGTTGGGCGGATCGAATTCGCTCGCCCGCCGGTACTCGCGCAGCGCGTCGTCAAGCTGGCCAGCTTCCTCGAACCGGCGTGCCTGATCGAGATGGGCGACCGAGGCGCTCAGCATCGCACGCGTCAGCGCGACCCGGTAGGCAGCATTGTCCGGTTCCTGCTGCACCGCGCGGCGATACTCGTTCACCGCCGTGTCCCAGTCACCGATGCGCGCGGCACTCTGCCCGCGACCGAACGAACGGCTCGCCGCGCAGCCCGCAAGCAGCGCGACGACCGTCAAGAGCGCGGTAATCCTCAGCATGTGTGTCATTGTCCTGTCATGCGGATCGTCTGGCGGCCTCGGCCATCGAGATAGGCCACCTCAACCCAATCCGCTCCTATGCGAAGCAAACGGTACTGACCTTCCAGGATGTCTCCCTCTTTCCCGTTAAACGTGTTGCCCCGGCCGTCGGCGAACGCCGCGACGCGCTGACCGCCGACCGTGATCACGCCGAAGTATTTCAGCGGAATCGGCGGCGGCGGGGGCGGCCCGGTATTCACCGGCGGCGCGAACACCACCGGTGGCGGCTGAACGCGCGGTGCCGGGGGCGGCGGCTTCGGGCGGAACCGGAACGGATCGCGCGTCGATGCCTGCAGCTCTCCGCCGACGACTCGCAATCGATCGAGATTCAGATCGACCACCGGTACGACCGGCACCGGCCCCGTCTCACCCGCTGAGGGATTGGACGTCTCCTCCGGCGCGATGGTCGACGGATTCCACACCGGCCGTGCAATCACGAGCAACGCAACCAGCGCCGCCGCGCCAGCCACGTACACCATCGGAGGGCGGAGCATCACTTTCATTCGGCCGCCTGGAAGTACGTGGACAGCTGCAGGGTCATCTGCAGGAGTCCGCCTTCGACGTCTTCCTCCGAGAGCGTGATGTCGTCGATGACGACGAATTCCGGCGCGGTCTCGAGTGCGTGCAGAAAGCGGCGCACGTCGCCGTAGCGGCCGGCGAGCTCCACCTCCGACGTATAGCGTTCCAGCGAGCTGTCGCGTGCCCGCGCCAGCGGCGACACGCTCGCGCTGTAGAACTCGACGTCGAAATCCTTCCCCATCTGCGGCACGCGCGTATGCGTCAGGCTTCGCGCCGCGGCGAGATCGGCCGGCAGCACGTCTTTGTAGAACCGGGTCAATTCCTGCCGCGCACGATCCTTCCCGGTCGATGTGCCGACCGCGATCTGGTGTTCCTTGCGCGCCGCGGCGAGCGCCCGCTCGGCGGCGGCGTCGCGTTCCGCGATGTTGGCGACGCGATCCTCGAGCGGACGCACCACGATCACGTAGGCCGCAACGTTGACGGCCAGCGCGATGGCGAGCGGGACCAGCAGGCGGCGATGTTCCTGCAGCACCCGGCGTCCGAGGACGGCGTCGCTCATGGCTTCTTCTCCGACGGCGGCGGTGCCGACACGTAGGTCGCCTCGAGCTGGGCCTGGAAGATGTCGTTCTCCATCAGCGTTTCGTTACGCGGAATCACGTTCCGGAACGCGCCCGTCTTCTCGAGCGCTTCGATGAATTGTTGGATGTCGTCGACGCTGCGCGCCTCGGCGCCGAGCACGATCTGGCGGCCGGCGCGCTGCTGCACCGACGTAATGCGGACGTCGGATGGAAGCGTGTGCTCGAAATGTCCCAGCACGTCCGTCCAGGAGAACGTGCGCTGATCGATGATGGCGTTCGCCTCGCGCGCCGCCTTGTCGACGATGGCCAGTTCCTTCTTGTCGACGCGTGCCAGCGTCTGCACCGCCTCGGCGCGCAGCCGGGTCGTCTCGCGCTCGGCGGCGGCGGCTTTGGCGCCCAGCGTCCGCTGGCTGTTCCCCAGCCGCACCAGTTGCACGGCGTTATAGGCCGTCAACGCGACGACCACGACCGCGAACAGCCCGAGCAGCGCGTGGACGGCCCGCGCGTTGTAGAACGGCCGCGTCGACAGATTCGTGCGGATCACGCGGCCACCGTCTCTTTCCGGCCGCGCAGGAGCATCCCGACGAGCGGCGCCAGGGCGGCGCCCTGCCGCGGCGTGACCGTAATGCGATCGACGATCGGCGCCATTGGCGTCGGATCGAGCGGCTCGACGATGGTCCCCAGCCGCGTTTCGAGCTCCAGAATCGCCGTCTCCAGTCCGCCGGCGACTGGAGTGCGCCCGCCGGCGAAGATCCGCGTGAAGCCCTTACCCGCCAGACGATCCTGGTAGTACATGGCCGTCTGGTGGACGACGTCGCTCAGCGGCTCGGCGTCACCTTCGGCGCGGCTGCGGAAGAAGATCAGGTCGCGGCCCCGCATGATGGCGATGGACGTGCATTCGGGGCGGATGTGGACGAGCAGCCAGTCGCCGGCCGGGGCACCGCCGGCGAGGTAGAGGTTGGCCACGCACAGCGTCGCCACGTCGACCAGCCCGGCATGAACGCCGACGGCGTCGCACACGCCCTCGTACTCGGCGACCACGTCGCGGCGCGCCGCAACGACGACGAATTCCCCTCCTGACTCGATCCGCGAACCTGCGGAGTGGCTGATCGATGCCTCGTCCACAGAGAACGGCAGCGACTTCTTCACCTGCCATCGAATGAGCTGATCGAGGTCGTCGCGCCGCTCCGGAATCTGATCGAAGCGGACGAGCGAGACGCGCGCCGCCACATCGGGAATCACCAGGGCGGCCCGGCGCGGGCGATGTCCGGCGCGCTCGCAGGCGGCGCGAAGCGCGTCGATGACCGGCGCGCGATCGACGATGTTGTGTCCGACCAGCGCCGGGACGACGGCACCGGGTGGCAGATCGGCGGCGCCATACGCCTGCACCGTCGGCGCCGATCCGCGCGCGCCAAGGACGGCGATCGACACCATGTCGGGGGCGATCTCGATGGCCGCGTCAGGCGGCGAGCTGGCCAGCCAGGAAAGCACGCCTGCGGCGCCGGAAGGGTTGCGGAGGCGGCTCATTCGACGAACGTCACCTTATTGATCTCCCGGAGCGTGGTCAGCCCGGTGAGAACCTTTTCGACCGCGGACTCGCGAAGGAAGCGCATGCCCTCTTCGTGCGCGGTCTTCTTGATTTCGGATGTCGGCCGTCTGTCGAGGATCATCTCACGGATCGGATCGGAGAGATTGAGCAGCTCGCAGATCGCCGTGCGGCCCTTGAAGCCGGTGCCGCCGCACTCGATGCAGCCCGCGCCCTCGAAAAAGCGATGCGTGCGCGCCAGATCCGGCGAGAGCGCGGATTCCTCCAGCGCGCGCGGCTCGACACGCGCCGGACGCTTGCAGTGACTGCAGATCAGTCGCACCAGCCGCTGCGCCATCACGCAGTTCAAGGCCGAGACGAACTGATACGGCTCGACGCCCATGTTGAGGAATCGGCCGAGGACGTCGACGACGTTGTTGGCGTGGACGGTGGTGAACACCAGGTGGCCCGTCAGCGCCGACTGAATGGCGATCTGCGCGGTTTCCGGATCGCGAATCTCGCCGACCATGATCTTGTCGGGGTCGTGGCGCAGAATCGACCGCAGACCGCGGGCAAACGTCAGCCCCTTCTTCTCGTTGATCGGAATCTGCGTAATGCCGCGCAGCTGATACTCGACCGGATCCTCAATCGTGATGATCTTGTCTTCGACCGATTTGATCTCCGAGAGCGCGGCGTAGAGCGTGGTCGTCTTGCCGGAGCCGGTCGGCCCGGTCACGAGCACCATCCCGTACGGTTCGCGGATGTACTTGCGGAACCGCTGCAGTTCGGGCGCCGGGAAGCCAAGGATGTCGAGCGTCAGCTCGGTGAACTGTTCGCTGATCGATTCCTTGTCGAGGATGCGGATGACGGCGTCCTCGCCGTGGACGCTCGGCATGATCGACACACGGAAGTCGATCGTCTTGCCGGGCATCCGGACCTTGAACCGTCCGTCCTGCGGAATCCGCTTCTCCGCGATGTCGAGCTCGGCCATGACCTTGATGCGTGAGACGACCGAACTATGGAACTGCCGCGAAATCGGCCGCATCGCCGGCTGCAGCACGCCGTCGATCCGGTACTTGACGTAAACCGCATCGTCGCCGGTCTCGATGTGAATGTCGCTCGCCCGCCGCTGAATGGCGGTGTAAATCGTCGAATCGACCAGGCGGATGATCGGGTTCATGTCCCCGGTCGTCAGCTTCTCGACGGTGAGGCTGTCCTCCCCCATCTCCTCGTCCTTCAGGACCTGGAGCTGGAAGCCGTCGACGGCGTCCTCGAGCACGCGCTGGGAGCTCTCGCTCTTCTTCAGAATCGACTGAATCGCCGACGCCGCGCCGACGGTGACCTTGATCGGTGTGCGCAGGACGGCCGACAGCTCGTCGATGAGCGGCAGATCGGCGGGGTCCGAGACGACGATGACCAGCGCCGCGCCCTCGCGGCGCAGCGGCACGAACCCGTAGCGCAGCATGAGATCGGCAGGAATCGAGCGGAACAGCTCCTGGTCGATGCGGAATTCGTCCATGTCGACGAACTCCCGCCGATAGCGCGTCGCCAGCTGGCGGGCGCGCGTCACCTCCGCCTGATGGTCGTCAGGAGGCTGAACCAGGCCCAGGGCGTTTTCGTTCGAATCAGTTATCGCCATATCCCTGACCAATCACGTCGCACCAACCACCGAGCTCAGCTCGAACACCGGCATGTAGAGCGCGAGCACCACGACGGCAATGATCACGCCCATGATGACGAGAATGATCGGCTCGACCAGCGTGATGAAGCGCGAGACCTCGGTGTCGATCTCCTCATCGTAGAAATCCGCCAGGCTGTTCAGCATCTCCTGGAGCGCGCCGGTCGACTCTCCCACTTCGATCATCTTCACCGCGACGTCCGGGAAGGACGCCCGCTCGCGCATCGCGGCGGCGAAGCTCTGGCCTTCCTGCACGCGGCGCCGCACGTCCTCGAGCTCCGTGGAGAGATACTTGTTCGACATCGATCGGCCGGCGATCTCAATGGCATTTACCAGGGGGATGCCACCGCCAAGCAACGTCGCCAGTGTCCGTGCCACCTGCGCCGTCGCGAACTTGCGAACCGTCTCGCCGAACCAGGGCAGCGCCAGCAGGAAGCGATGGAAGCTGCGGCGCTGCGACGGATGGCGCACCCACAGCGCCGCGCCGGCGACGACGCCAGCCACGACTGCCGTGATCAGCCAGACATTGGTGACCACGAAGTTCGAAACCCCGACGACAATCTGGGTCGACGCAGGAAGCTTGCGATCGAAATTGCCGTAGAAGTCCGAGAACGCCGGCACGACGCGCAGCACGATGATGCCGATCAGCACGAACATCATCGTCACGAGGATCGCCGGGTAAATCAGCGCGGAGATCGTTCGTTTCCTGACCGTGCCGATCACCTTCTCGTACGCCACATACCGGCGGATGACGGCATCGAGGTTTCCGCTGCGCTCGCCGGCCATCAGCGACGCGGCGTACACCGGCGGGAACAGCGTCCCGTGTTCGGCGAACGCATCCGAAAGCGACGTCCCCGCCTTGACCCGCTCGTAGATCGCGTCCAGCACCGCTTTGAACGTCACGTTCGACACACGCTGGCGGAGGATGTCGAGCGACTGGACCAGCGGCATGCCGGCCTTGAGCAGGGTCGCCAGCTCCTGGTTGAAAACGAGAAACTCCTGCCGGGCGACGCGGCCACGCCGGCCGCCGCCGAGTCGAATTGCGGTCTGCAGGCCCGTGCGGCGCTGCAGTGACAGGATGTAAAGACCCCTCTCTTCCAGCTCACGGCGCAGCCGGTCTTCGCTGTCCGCGACGTAAACCCCTTCGAGGATCTCCCCACCCGGGGTGCCGAGTCTGCACCGGAACTCCATGACTATGTTTAGGTTAGACGGAAGAGATGCTGCATCGGCTTTTAGGAGGCTCCTGACTCGGCGCTGTCTCTTACTATTTCGGCCGAATGTAGTCGCGATGATACTATCGCCCCACTTTGGCATCTGAAGCGCTCGGAATGGTGGAAACCCGCGGTCTGATCGGTTCGGTTGAGGCTGCCGATGCGATGGTCAAAGCTGCCAACGTGGTCCTGGTCGCCAAGGAATACATCGGCGCCGGCTATGTAACGGTCCTGGTACGGGGCGACGTCGGGGCGGTCAAGGCGGCGACGGACGCCGGCGCCGCGGCTGCTCGGCGCGTGGGCGAGCTGGTCTCGGTGCACGTGATTCCCCGTCCGCACGCGGAAGTCGAACGAATCCTGCCCAAGGGTTAGTGGAAAACAAGGATCTGACCTCCATCGCCGAGGCGCGCGCCCTTGCGCGCACCGCGAAGCAGGCCCAGCCCCTTCTGGCCGAGCTGTCACAGGAACAAATCGATCAGATCGTTACGGCGATGGCCGGCGCGGTGACGCCGCACGCCGAGGCACTTGCCCGTCTGGCCGTGGAAGAGACCGGTTTCGGTGTCGTCGAGGACAAGATTCAGAAGAACCTCTTCGGCTCGAAGCAGGTCTACGAGTTCATCCGCCCGATGCGAACCGTTGGCGTCATCGGCCGTGTCGAGGATAAGAAGGTCGTGGAGATCGCCGAGCCGTTCGGCGTGGTCGCCGCAATCGTCCCCTCCACCAACCCGACCTCAACGGCCATCTACAAGGTCCTCATCGCGCTGAAGGCTCGTTGCCCCATCGTCATCAGTCCGCACCCGTCGGCAACCCGCTGCATCACCAGAACCGTCGAGTTGATGGCGGAAGCGGCGGAGCGCGCCGGCGTACCTGCCGGCAGCATCGGCTGGATGAAGACGGTGACGCTCGAGGGCACGCAGGAGCTGATGAAAGCGCGCGAGGTCGCCGTGATTCTCGCCACAGGCGGGATGGGACTGGTGCGCGCCGCCTACAGCGCCGGCAAGCCTGCGTACGGCGTCGGGCCGGGCAACGCGCCGTGCTACATCGAACGCTCCGCCGATCTTCCGAAGGCGGCGAGCGACATCATGATCGGCAAGACGTTCGACAACGGCTTGCTCTGCTCCTCGCCGAATTCGGTCGTTGTGGACGAACCGATCGCGGAAGAGGCGCGGCGGCAGTTCCAGTCGCTGGGCGCCTATTTCATGAACGACGCGGAAGCCGACGCGCTCGCAAAGGTGCTCGTGACCGCCCAGCGCCTGCCGAACCCGTCTCTTGTCGGCCGGCCGGCCTCTGTCGTCGCGGAGAAAGCCGGCCTGAAGGTACCCGACGGGACGAAGGTCTTGATTGCACCGCTCAAGGGCGTCGGCCGTGACTATCCGCTGTCGATCGAGAAGCTGTGCCCGGTGCTGTCGTGGTACGTCGTCAGCGACTGGCGCCAGGGTTGTGAACGCTGCATCGAGATCCTGCGCTACGGCGGAATGGGCCACACGATGGCGATCCATTCCGAGAACCAGGACGTCATCCTGCAGTTCGGTCTGCGCAAGCCGGCGTTCCGGATCTGTGTGAATACACCGACCACGCACGGATCCATCGGCCTGACGACGGGACTCGATCCGGCGATGACGCTCGGGTGCGGCGGGTGGGGCGGCAACATCACCTCGGACAACATCTCGCCGCGCCATCTGCTCAACATCAAGCGGCTGGCGTACGAGGTTCGCCCCGCGCCGCTGTCGGCGACGATGGCCCGGTCGGGGAAGGCGTCTGAAAAGGCAAGCTCGGGCGCGACGATCCGTCCCGCGGCGGCGGATAAGGTGTCGCCGGTGAACCCGCTTCCCCAGGCGCCCGTGAAGCCGGAGCAACGGGGCATCCCGGCTCAGGCACTGGCCGCGCGGATCGACGAATTCCTCGCGTCGCGTGGCTACAAGGCACCGGGCGCTGACGCAGCCAGGAACGCCGCAGAGGCTCCACCGACTCCGGCTGCGAAGAGCGAGGTTGCGGCTGAGTTCGTCTGCGAGGACGATGTGCGCGCCGCCCTCGGCGCTGGGCGGAAGGTGCTCATCGGGGAGAAAACGATCATCACCCCCTCGGCCCGCGACCTGGGTGAATCCAGGAAGGTGTTCGTCCAGGCGTCCTGGCCGAATTGAAGCCCTACGGAGACTGGCGGGAATGGGGGCAACGGTCGATAAAAACACTGCACGGACGGGCGCAAGGCTGCCCGCAATTGCTGAGCCCGTTGGACTTATTGTTGACCCGTAAAAATCCGGAATGGTAGAGTACGACCCCATGTGGCCGTGCCCTCGGCTCTCCTCGGGGCAGACGACGGCGTCTCCCGGACCGCGCGCAAGACGCGGTGGGCGCTTCGGTGTGTCTGCAGCGCTGACGTGTGCGTTGAGCCTCCTCGCCCTGGCGGCTGCCCCCGTGCAGACACACGCGGGCCCGCCGGCTGCCGCCGCCCAGACTTCCCTGCAGGAAGGCGACGCGGTTGCCGAGCTCATCGCGCTCTCGACGAAACACTTCGAGACCGGTGAGCGGGAGCTGCGCGAGGGCCATCTCGAGATGGCCAAAGAGGCATTCAATCGCTCGCTCGAGGTGCTGCTCGAATCGCGCTTCGGCGGCCGGACGGTGCCGCGGATCCGCGAGCATTTCGACCGCCTGGTCGAGCGCATCAGCGCGTACGAACTGACCGCGCTCGCTCAGGGCGACGGCTTCACCGAAAAGAAGTACGAGCCGGCCACGATCGATGATCTGCTCTCCATTTCCACGTTCGAGCAGCCACCGGCAACGCCCGAAACCAAGCAGGCGGTCTCCGCGGACCTCGAGGCGACAGCGCACGACATCGAGATTCCGCAGAACGCCAGGGTGCTTCAATACATCCAGCTCTTCAGTGGACGCCTCAAGGGTTACCTCGAGGACGGCTTGAGCCGTGGCGCTCAGTACTTGCCGATGATTCAGGAGGTCTTCCGTGCGGAGGGCCTGCCGCTGGACCTGGCATATGTGCCGCTGATCGAAAGCGCGTTCAAGCCGAGCGCGGTGTCGCGGGCCAAGGCGAAGGGCATCTGGCAGTTCATGCGGGGCACGGGGCTGGAAAACGGCCTGGAGCATGACTGGTATATCGACGAGCGCGCCGATCCGGAAAAAGCGACGCGCGCCGCCGCAAAGTACCTGACCACGCTTCACAAGATGTTCGGCGACTGGCATCTGGCCCTGGCGTCGTACAACGGCGGCCCCGGCCGTGTGCAGCGGGCGATGAAGCGCTCGAAGCGTGACGACTTCTGGAAGCTGACGGCGTCGAGCCGATACCTCCCCCGCGAAACGCGCGACTACGTGCCGCTGATCCTGGCTGCGATCGTCATCGCCCGGAACCCCGCGCAGTACGGTTTGAACGTGGTCGAGCCCGAGATCACCCGCTCCGAGCAAGTCGCGATCTACAGCCCGATCGATCTGCGCAAGGTGGCCGAGTGGGCGGGTGTCTCGGTCGAAACGATCCAGGAGCTGAATCCGGAGCTGCGGCGCTGGACAACGCCGGTGCGGGCAACCGACTACCAGCTGAATGTGCCGGAAGGGACGGGCGCACAGGTTGTTGCCGCGCTCGCAACGGCTGAGCCCGAAGAGCTCGTCTCCTTCAATCGCTACAGCGTGAAGAAGGGCGAGACGATTTCGACTATCGCGAAGAAGCTGAAGGTCAGCCGTACCGACCTTGCCGAAGCCAATTACCTCAACACGAAGGCAAAGCTTGGCGCCGGGCAACAGCTGATCATCCCGCGCGCGCCGACGACCATCCTCGCGGCACGCACCGATTTGCCGGCGCCGGTGGCCGAGTCGCGATCGGTGGACGCGGTCGTGGCCAGCAACGTCCGGCCTCCGGCCGTGGAGAGTGAATCCGCCGCCAGCGGCATCACCCGCGTGACGCATCGCGTCAAGCGCGGCGAGACGTTGTTCTCGATTGCGAAGTTGTATCGGACCACCGTGTCGGCGCTGAAGCAGGCGAACCGCATCTCGGGCAGCGCCATCAAGGTCGGCCAGCGTCTGACCGTCATCCGCACCGGCACGAGCGCCAACGCCACGAACTGAATCGGCGTACTTCGAGGCCCGTGCGATCGACCAGCGACCGGTCAACACGGCACGAGCCAACGGTTCAGGACCTACTTCTTTATCGGCAGGCTTCCGAGCACATCCGACGGCTTCACCGCTTCCACTTGTGTGAAGAGCTTGTCGATCTCCGTGTGCGTCCAGCCTTTGACAGGCCGCATCGTTGCAGACGACAGCACCACAGTGGACGTCGACAGTTTCTGATTGTTTTGAGCGAGAACCTTGTTGAAATATTCCGCCTGGCAACCGGAGGGATTATTGAGCTCGCGCCTGATCACTCTCGCCGCGTTGACGTACACCATTACATCGGATCGGTTATCCCGGCGCAGCGCAGCTTCCGTGAGCGTCGCCAGCGTTGCGCAGGTCGTTGCGTAATCAGAGGCACTTTGCGCCAGAGCGTTCGGGACCACGCACGCACTGAGCGCCATCCAAGCAAGTAGGATCTTCATTCTTTCTCTCCGCGCACAAAAGGAACGACAGTGAGTGGTTCTCCGTCCTCGGTAGTCCGCGACTCGGCCAGAGTGGACTCTCCCGTGTAGGGTGGGAACTCGTCTTTGCTGCCGATGGTACCCAGCAACACGGCAACGCCGAGAGCCATCGCGATGATTCCCGGCGACGCCGTCATGACGCCCGCGGAAAAGCCGGCGCCACCGATGTTGACGTTTGAGTGCCTGCGTAAGGTATAGAAGACGACGGCCGTCCCCAGGAACAACAGGGCGAAGCCGCTGAACAAGCCGACGGACCGTTTAATCATCGCCAGATGCAGGTGATACACGTGCAGGCGATACACGACGTGTTCGGCGTCGGCTGCGGCCAGCGAGCTGGCGCGGAACCAGATGATGTTCTCCACCAGGAACCACGCGATGGCCACCCGGGTGTCCTGGCGTTCCTGATTGTTCGTCACGTGACGATCCTGGCGACAACGGCAATACCGAGCGCAGGTCGCAATGTCATACCGTCACCGGCTGTGGCGCGACCACCGCCTCCGCTGCCTGAAGGGCGAACACTTTGGTGCGCTCGGCGCCGTCCTTCGTCGAGGTAAAGGTCAGCGAACTGCTGCGCGCCTTGTCGGGGGACGTCCCCATCTGTAGAAGGCCGTCGAACACCGCGAAGACCGAGTTTTCCCCATTGTCGAATCCATCGAACGCGTTCAGAGCCTTGCCGAACGCCTTCATGGCGTTCTCGAGCTCCGACGTGCGGATGCTGCCGGTGGCGGTCAATAGCTTCGTCAACGCCTCGAAGGCCGCGATGATCCTCCTTTCGATTCTGCTCAACATCACGACGTCGATACGTACTTGTTTGTTGCGCGCCTGTTGCATGATCTTCGATACGTCCGGCGCGGCGATTCCCGGGATGGGCGACCGCAAGTCGATGTCGGCGTTGAGGAGAACGGATTCCGCGTCGACGAAGCCGTTTGGATTCTCTTCAACCAGCTCACGCACGCGATCGCTCGCGTAGAGCCAGCCGACGGCACTCAGATTCCCTGCGCCGAAGTAATTCGCGAACACGATGCGGCGAAGGAGGCGCCGGACGTCGTCAGCGGTTGGCCTCAGCGCCAGCAGTTGCTGAATGGCCGCCTCAGCGAAGCGGACGTCGTACTCGGACTTCGTCCTGCCGACGCGGCCGTCGCGCTCCTCGAGAAACGGCTCGAGCGCGGATCTCGTCGCGCCCACCGCGTCCAGGCCAAGCTCCTCCGCGAACTCGAGATAGGCGTCGAGCTCGCTGGACGAGGTGTTCGTATCGTTGAACATGACGCTGTAGCGCGCTGACGTTCCGGTGATGACGTCGATGGCGTACAGCCTCGTCTGCTCGTCGAAGGAGGAGCTGGCGGCGTTGGTCTCTCCCAGCACGCGCAGCAGGAAGCTGCTGAGCATCGCTTCTTCGCTCTTCGATCCGCGCTTGCGACGCTCCGACTCCGCCTTCATGTCGGCCGTAGTGAAGACGGTGATGAGGCCATTGCCCGAATCTCGAATCTGCTGCTCGGTATCGACAATCACCCGGTGCATCGACTCGTAGTTGAAGTGGCGATGCCACCCGGCGATGTTGAACTTCAGGGCTGTGCTGCTGCTGACCGTGTGCGAGATCAGGCCTCCGCGCAGCTTCACGACATCCGGCTGGAAGGTGGCCAGCACGTCCTGGAAGTCCCCTCGGCCTGCGGCGGCCATGTACTTCAGCCCGGTCGGATTTACCGCGCCAGCCGCGTCGCGCAGCTGGATTTCCATGTCGATGAGCGCGTCGTGCTCGGAGGCGCGGTTGTAGGCGGCATGCAGGGCCAGTGTGAACTTCTGCGCGGCGGCCTCCTTCAGGATCTTGTCGAACGACTTGAAGAACGCATTCCGGCGCGCCACCACCTGCTTCACCGTGTCGAGCGCCTTCTCCAGCGCTTTGCGGTCGAGCGAATCGATGCCCGTCCCGATCAAGCGGCTCACGAAGTGACCGAGCTTCTCATTGGCGAGCGCTTGGAGCCGCTCAGGCGACGAGATCGCCTGGAGCTGATCGAACAGCGGGTCGAGCCCGAACTCTTGCTTCGCCAGGGCGATGAAGCCGCGAATCTCCGTGTGGGCGGCGTCGCGGACCAGCGACAGCGTGCTTTCGACCCGATTCTTCAGTTCCGGAAGACTGGGGATATCCGTTCCGGGAATCAAACCCAACGCCCATCCGAGCGGATCGCCATCGGTCAGCTGGCGGACGATGTTCCAGAGTGCGGGATCAATCTCCCCCTTCAACCGGTCCCACGACGTGAGCGCGTTCAACTCGTCGAGCTTCGCTGTCAGCAGATCCGCGCTTTTGGTGACGGGATCAAAGTAGCGGTCGAACAACGCCACCGCTCGCTGGTCCAGCGTCCGGTAGCTCTTGACGACCTCGGCCAGCTTGTCCTGGAATTCCTTGACCTCCGTCGTCGTCAAGGCGTCGATCGCTTTGCCGGTGTACCTGCCAAGGAAATCCATGGCCAATCCATCGAGCTTGGCCTTCAGCGTCTCGATGCTGTCTACCTGGCCCGCTTTCGTGATGAGCGAGTCGGCGAGGTTGAGCCAGTTTCTGCCTTCGACACCCAGTAGCGCGCCGAGGAACTCCTTTCCGGACGCCGGCAGCCCTTCAGTCGTCAGATCGGCCGTGGCTTTGACATCCGCGGCGATCTGCAGTTCCTTCAGCCTTCGGCGCTTGACGACGACGCGGGCAAACCCTGGCGCCGACCCGGCAGTGACGTCCACCGAGAACCGCCCGGCAATCTGGCCGCTGACCGTGAACTTGCCGACGACGCTGAGCGCGTAGTGCTCGGACAGGGCGATCTCGTTGGCCTTCAGCGATTTCGTCCCTTTGACCTCGTAGCCGGCCGACGCGCCGACGCTGTATTTGAGGGCGCCCCCGAACTCGAAGGAAACAAGCTCTCCTGGTGCAGGGGGTGAGATCAGGTCACCGGGCAGATCCAGTCCACCCAGCAGCGCGAACAACATGTTCTCGAGCGGCGTGGCGCGATCGAACGACCGCACCGCGACGTAGGTGGCGTCGGCGCCCGCCTCGACCGTGGCATTCACCGAGAGCACCGAGTGCTTGAACGAACCCGGAGCCGACAGCTTCGCATCCCCGCCAAGCTCGAGCGCCAGCAGCACATTGTCCGCGGTCAGCGAATCGGCGAGCGAGAACCGGGTGACGAGATCGGCGCCGGCACCGTGGTTCTCCTTGAACATCGGGACGATGCGCGCCTTCGCTCCCGCCTGGATACCAATGCTTACCGAGCCTTGCGCCGTGAGCGCAATGTCTTGATTTCCGTCGACCTGAAAAGCTGCGTTCAGGATCGGGTTCGCGCCGGGCGCTAGCGCCTTGCCGATGTCGCCGTTCACGTCGAGGGCCAGCGCACCATCGGCGCCTGACCACAGCGGAATCTTGTCCTTGCTGATCTGCAGACTGGGCACGGGGAACCCCCTTGCACCTCCTAGACGGACCTGTCGCGCATTTTCTTATCGCGCCGAAGTCTCTACGGGCACCCTGACGATCCCACGCGCCAGGCGGACGTAACAACGTCCGCCCCACGATCCTCATTTCGCTCCGACCGCCGGCAACGCGTCAAATCTGCGTACCTCGGCGCCACTCCGAGATCGCAGTAACTGCGACCCATCCGCCCCTCTGACTGACCCGATGCCGTAAAACACGCACGAAACTCCCTGAACCGCCGAAGGCGTCGTCTCTTGCAGTCCAGACGGCCCGGTGCTTGCCATGCTCCGCAGCGCTGCCGTCTTCGGCGTCGACGCCTACCCGGTCGACATCGAGGTGGACGTGTCGTTCGGACTTCCCCACTTCACGATGGTGGGGCTGCCGGACGCGACGGTGCGCGAAAGCCGCGACCGCGTCCGCTCGGCCATCCGCAACTCCGGCTTCGACTTCCCGCGCCATCGCATCACGGTCAACCTTGCGCCGGCCGATGTGCGCAAGGCCGGGTCGTCGTTCGATCTGCCGATCGCGCTCGGGTTGCTCGCGATATCGGGAGCGCTGAACCGTCACAGCGTCACCGACACCGTGGTCGTCGGCGAGCTCTCGCTCGATGGCGGAATCAATGCCATCCGCGGCGTGCTTCCCATCGCCATCGCCGCACGTCGTTTAGGCCTGAAACGCCTGCTGCTCCCGCCCCAGAACGTCGCCGAGGCGTGCGTCGTCGCCGGACTCGAAGTGTGCCAGGCCCGTTCGCTGCCCGACGCGGTCGCGGCGTTGAACCGCCCGGACGAGGCGCCGCTGGCGCACGCGTCTCCGGCCGTCGCGCCGCCTCCGTGTGCCGATGACGGTGACCTCTCGGACGTGCGCGGCCAGCTCTTTGCGCGGCGCGCACTGGAGGTCGCGGCGGCGGGCGGTCACAACCTCCTGCTCAGCGGACCACCGGGCGCCGGCAAAACGATGATGGCGCGGCGTCTCGCCTCGATCCTGCCGCCGCTCTCTTTCGACGAAGCACTGGAGTGTACCGCGATCCACTCGGTGGCCGGAACACTGCCGCAGGGCGCCGGTCTTCTCGTCCAGCGTCCGTTTCGCGCACCCCATCACACGATCTCGAACGTCGCGCTCGTCGGCGGGGGCGCCATTCCGCGGCCGGGCGAGATTTCGCTCGCGCACAACGGCGTGCTGTTCCTCGACGAGATGCCGGAGTTCCACCGCCGGGTGCTCGAGGTGCTGCGCCAGCCGCTCGAGGAAGGGCGCGTCACGATCGCACGCGCCGCCCGCACCGCGGTCTTCCCGGCTCGATTCGTTCTCGTGGCCGCCATGAATCCGTGCCCCTGCGGATTCAGCGGAGACGACCGCCGGCCGTGCCGCTGCACGCCCGCGCAGATCGCGAACTACCGCGGGCGGCTCTCCGGACCGCTGCGCGACCGCATCGACCTCATCGTCGAGGTGCCGGCGGTGCCGGTTGCGGCCATCGCTGAAGCGGCACCCGGAGAGGCATCGGCAACAGTACGGGAGCGCGTCTGCGCCGCCCGCGAGCGGCAGCAGTCGCGGTTGCCGGTTACCGGCGCGCGAACCAACGCGGAGCTGCGTGGGCGGTCCGGCATGCACGCGTGCCGTCCCGACACAGCGGGTCGTGAGCTGCTGAAGCGCGCGGCCGAGCGGTTCGGGCTCAGTGCCCGCGGCTACGACCGCGTGCTGAAGGTTGCGCGCACGATTGCGGATCTAGGCGACTGCGAGCGCGTCGGATCTGACCAGGTGGCGGAGGCGCTGCAGTACAGGCTGGTGGAATGAGCCGCGCGGAATGCAGGTGACGTCTGGAAACAGGAATCGAGGCGCGGAACTGTAAGAGACAAATTGCGGCAATGCGCAGCTGATTAGACGTGCGTCGGCGTTGGCTCTGACGTCACGTTGGGCACAAAGCCCATCCGCTCCATAGCCTCCGGATCGACATGCAGCAACTCGACGCTGAACCCTTGTGGATCCGTCAGGTATACGACCGTCGCCACTCCCGGCACGGTCCACGGTTCAACATGCCCTTTGAAGCCGTGAGCGTTCGCACGGCGATAGAGGTCGTCGAACTCCGTCTTGTCGGTCGTCCCGAGGGCAACGTTCAGGATTCCCTGATCGCTGAGCATGTATCCGGCAGGATGGTTTCTGCTGCGCGGGCTGGAGTACTGCACGAGCTCGAGCAGCACGTCGCCCGTGCGGACGACAGCCGTCTCGCGCACGGCGTCGTTCAGTCCCCACAGGTTTTCATGCTCCGCGGTATGAACCAGCGTGTCCCTGGTGCGCTCGCACCGGAGCACGTCGACCCAGAAGCGCAACGCCCGATCGATATCGCGCACCGTTAGACTGACGCAGGCAATTGCAGGAGACGCCTGCCGCTCCGGAGACGCGGCCAAACTGCCAGCGGGGCTGTCCTCCATCAACTCGATTAGCGTGTCATCGGGATCGAACAGGCAGACGCGCCGCTTGCCGAACGTGCCAATCGGCTCGGTGATGAAGTCGCCGCCGAGCATGTACACACGGTCAACGGCGGCGTCGAAGTCGGGGACGTGAATGCCGACGGTCGAATAGCCGATGTCGGACCGGCGCCATGACGGCCGCCGCGGCCGCATGATCGGCCGCGTGAACTGAATCATCTCGATCTGCATGAACGGCTGCCGGCCAACGAGACACCACACGTCCAGCGAGCACTCCGGGAGGCCGGGCACGGCGGCGAACTCGGGACCGCCTCGCTCGCGCCGTTCACCGGCCGCCGCGAAGCCGAGCGCCCGCTGATACCACCAGTGCGTCCGGGTGAGGTCGATCGTGCTCAATGCCAGCTGACAACACTGCATCGTGTTCCTCCCGGCCCGCCGGGGAATGACGGTCGACAACCTGCGGCAAGTTGCCGAGGAAGTACTGGCTTACCGCCGACATTGACAGACACCAACTGCCGTACTTTACGGATCGCGCAGTCAGGGGTCGATGTGAACGTGCAAGGCGCCGGACTAATAATCCGACCTCCGAGGCCGCGTCTGAAGGCGGCTGCGAACCGCCCCAGTTGAATTTTGGGGAGGAAGTCCATGCAGCGTGACGGGCGCACATCACGGTCGTTTGCGAGGGCGTTGGCCTTCATCGTGCTGTCCGCTATCGGCCTCTCGGCGCAATCAAGCCCCGAGTCGTCCGCACGTCGGACAGACGACACATTCGACGTCGTTTCGATACGGCCCCACGAGGGCCGGGTTCGCAACGCCTCCGCAATGCGCCCCGGTGGGCGATTTCAGTCCGAGTCCACGCTGCGGCAGCTGATTCGATACGCCTATGGGTTGGAGCCGTATCAGCGGCTGGCCGGAACGAGCGACGTCCTCGATCGACAGTTTGTCATCGAGGCGAGAGTCGCGCCCGAACGTGTGTCTGCAACCGGTAGCCACCTTCCGATGGTGCGAGCGTTGCTCGCAGAGCGATTCAAGCTGCGGGTCCGCTTCGAGGATGAGATCCAGACAGTGGCGACGATCGTGCGGCGCGAATCCGACAAGCCGGGTCTGCGTCTTCGCGCGCTGACGCACGATTGCCGGCTGCCCTCTCCCCCGGAAGACAAACGGCCGCCGTGCACGCTGGCGATCATCGACGGCCACCTCAAAGCCGTCGTCCCGAACATGGCTGATTTCGCACGACGCTTGTCGTACTCGGGTCGAGCATTCGTCCGTGGCACCGACGATGACGCCGCCTCCCAGGAGCGTCCAGCCACCAGGGGACTCGCTCCGGATTGCCCAGGTCCATACCGAATAACCCGTTCTCGTGAACTACAAGGGAATGTAAGTCCAAATTGCGGTTGCGCCGATACCGGCGGGAATGGCAATGTGCCAAGAGGGAGTATCGGCAGCCTCACCTTCGTGGAAGTCCTACGCGACAGGTTCGACCCCTTGGCAAGCGTCGACACGGCAGCGCACGAACTCGGTCACCAATTCGGACTTCTGGGCGACGGCGTAGGGAATCAGGGAATCATGAACGGGCAAAGCTTCGAGTTCATTCCGGCCCACATCAACATCTTGCGTTAGCGGGTGAAGAGTCCGGGGGAGTAAGGTATTCGACATCACCGGAACCAATGTCGTCGCCAGCGAGCGCGTCCGCGCAACGCCTCACGGACGGGAATTGGCCGGCCTTCCCACCGCAGAGGCCCTGCGAAGTGTCAGAATCCTTCTCGAGAGTCCATAAGAACCTTTACCGCAGTCGCACCGACGATGACGCCGCCTCCCAGGAGCGTCGCGCGGAACGACTCGACCTTTACTCCCGCCCCGCCCGTCGAAAAGAGGACCGCGGCCGCGAGGGCCTGCAGTCGAGCTGGATTTCGCTCGGTGTTCGCCATCAGGTCTTTAATGTAGAGCGGTCGATAACGCTGTGCTAATCTGGCGAATCGTTTCTACCGAAACCGCATTGCGTAGGGGTTTGCTGGCCCTGCGGGCCGCCGGGCCGAGTTGAAGATGCCGTCACGGCGCTACACGATTCTCATCGCCGACCGCACCTCTGGCGTTGTCCGCCGGGTGACGATCTCTGCGGGTCCCGCAGTGGCGGTGGCATGCGCCATCGTGACGCTCCCGGTGCTCATCGGCATCGGTGCCGCCTGGAAGGCCAAGAGCGAGGCTGCCGCTCTCTACTCGAGCAACCGTTCCCTGGAAGCCGAAAACTCCAATTACCGCGGGGCGACCGAAGCCCTGTCTGAACAGATTCAGTCGCTGCAGACGGTCGTTGCCGATCTCGGCGCCCGCTCGGCCCTCGATCCCGCGCTCGCCCGGGCCGTTGAGAAGCTGCCGGCGTTCGTGAAGAACCGCGCGATGGGCGGGAACGCGGCCACCGCCGCCGTCGCCCAGCAGTCTGCCTACGCGTCGACTCTATCCGCCCTCGCGTCGCCGGACGATACATTCGGGCTGCTGCGGAACGTCCTGGAAGGACTCCAGTCGCGCCTCCACGACGTGCGCTATATGGTCGAGCGCCGAAACGCGCTGGCCGCCGCAACGCCGTCGATCTGGCCGGCGCATGGATGGCTCACCTCACGTATCGGCTCCCGCCAGGATCCCGTCTCCGGCGGCGACGATTTCCATGCCGGACTGGACATCGCGGGCGAGAAGGGCCAGCCAATCTACGCCACGGCGGCGGGCCGCGTCTCGCAGGCCGGATATCAGGGCGCCTACGGCAACCTGGTCGTCGTCGATCACGGCTTCGGACTGGAAACGAAGTACGGGCACCTCTCGTCCTTCACGGTGAAGCCGGGACAGGGCGTCAAGCGCGGCGACGTCATCGGCCGCCTGGGCGCGACCGGACGCGCGACGGGTTATCACCTCCACTACGAAGTCCGCGCCAACGGCCGTCTCCTCAACCCGCTGCAGCTGCTCACCCAGCAGAAGCCGCGCGCCCAGTAACCCGCCACGAATCCGGCTGAAGCCGGACTCTACGAAACTCGCTTCCTTGCCGATCCTGTAGCCGTGGGCTACGATCGGTAGATATTCACCCGTCATAGTGCTCTACCTACAGCTGAATGATCGGTCAACTACTCGCCAAGGTCATCGGCACCCAGAACGAACGCGAAATCAAGCGTCTGCGTCCGCTCGTCGCTGAAATCAACGCGCTCGAGCCGACGATCACGCCGCTCACCGACGAACAGCTCCGCGCCAAGACCGCCGAGTTCCGCCAGCGCTTCGCCGACGGGGCGACGCTGGACGATCTCCTGCCGGAAGCGTTCGCCGTCGTCCGCGAGGCCGGACGGCGTATGCTGAACATGCGCCACTTCGACGTGCAGCTGATGGGCGGCATGGTGCTGCACAAGGGCACGATCGCGGAGATGAAGACCGGCGAGGGCAAGACGCTCGTCGCCACGCTCCCGGTCTATCTCAATGCGCTCGAGGGAAAGGGCGTTCACGTCGTCACCGTGAACGACTACCTGGCGCGCCGCGACTCCGAATGGATGGGCCGGCTCTACCGCTTCCTCGGCATGAGCGTCGGGGTCATCCAGCACGATCTCAACGATCAGCAGCGGCAGGTCGCGTACGGCTCGGACATCACCTACGGCACGAACAACGAGTTCGGCTTCGACTACCTCCGCGACAACATGAAGTTCGACTTCGCCTCGATGGTGCAGCGCGGACATCATTTCGCGGTCGTCGACGAAGTGGACAGCATCCTCATCGACGAAGCGCGGACGCCGTTGATCATCTCCGGCCCGGCGGAAGAATCGACCGACCTGTACTACGAGGTTGACCGGATCATTCCACGGCTCAAGGCCGGCGCCGTCACCCGCGGCGACGTCAAGGCCGAGGATCGTGAGGCACTCGAGACCACCGGCGACTACATCGTCGACGAGAAGCACAAGACGGTGACGCTCACGGAATCCGGCATGGCCAAGGCGGAGCAGATGCTTCAGCACCGCGTCGTGCCGGATTCGACCGGGCTCTACGATCCGGTCAACATGCCGCTGCTCCACCACATCCACCAGGCCCTGCGGGCGCACACGATCTTCAGGCTCGATGTCGACTACATGATCAAGGACGGTCAGGTCGTCATCGTCGACGAGTTCACCGGACGCCTGATGCCGGGGCGCCGGTGGAGCGACGGCCTGCACCAGGCGGTGGAAGCGAAGGAGAAGGTCAAGATCGAGCGCGAAAACCAGACGCTCGCAACAATCACCTTCCAGAACTACTTCCGCAAGTACAAGAAACTGTCGGGGATGACCGGCACGGCCGAGACCGAAGCGCCGGAGTTCGCCAAGATCTACAACCTCGACGTGATCGTGGCGCCGACGAACCGGCCGCTCGTCCGCATCGAGAATCCGGATCTGGTGTACCGGACGTCGCAAGAAAAATACGACGCCATCGTCAACGACATCCTCGAGCAGCAGCAGACGGGACGCCCGACGCTGGTCGGCACGGTCTCCATCGAGAAGTCGGAGCGGCTGTCGACGCTGCTCCGCAAGCGCGGGATCAAGCACGTCGTCCTCAACGCGAAATATCACGCGCAGGAAGCCGAGATCGTCGCGCAGGCGGGGCGCAAAGGCACGGTCACCATCGCCACCAACATGGCCGGCCGCGGCACGGACATTCTTCTCGGCGGCAACCCCGAGCACATGGCCCGTCAGCAACTCCTGGCCGAGGAGCTTGCGGAGAAGCTGCCGCGGGGCGAGGAGAAGTTCGTCGACGACGAGGAGTTCGTCTACTTCTTCCACGTCGATGCCTTCTACCGCGTACGCCGCCCGGACTGGGAGCGCGTGTTCTCGCACTTCCGGCGGCAGTCGGAGACCGAACACGAAGAGGTCGTGACGCTCGGTGGGCTGCATATCCTCGGCACGGAACGCCACGAGGCACGGCGCATCGACAACCAGCTGCGCGGCCGGGCCGGCCGCCAGGGCGACCCGGGCTCGTCCCGCTTCTATCTCTCGCTCGAAGACGACCTGATGCGCATCTTCGGGTCGGACCGCATCGCCGGCCTGATGCAGCGCCTCGGCATGGAGGAAGGCGTCCCGATCGAGCACGGCATGGTCACCCGCGCGATCGAGCGGGCCCAGAAGCAGGTCGAGGCACAGAACTTCTCCGTCCGCAAACACCTGCTCGAGTACGACGACGTGATGAACAAACAGCGTGAAAGCGTCTACACGCTGCGACGGGAAATCCTCGAGGGAAAGATTCATCTGACCGAGGATGAAACGGTCGACACGCGCGCATATGTGCTGGCGCTGGCGGAGGACATCCTCGAGGACCAGATCCATCGGTTTGCCGGCGAGAAGCTCGAGCTCGAGGAATGGGACGTCCCCGCGCTGATTCGCGATGCCTCGCGTGTGTTCGGCCTCGACCCGCAGATCCTCGAGAAGCTCGACCTGCAGGAAAAGACGTCGGAAGAGATCGGCGACGCGATCTGGGCCCTGGCCAAGACCAGCTACGAGGAAAAGGACCGCATCGTCGGCGGTGAGCTGCTGCGCCGTGTCGAACGCGACATCATGCTGCAGATCGTCGACCACCAGTGGAAAGACCACCTCTACTCGCTCGATCACCTGAAAGAAGGCATCGGCTTGCGCGGCTACGGGCAGCGCGATCCGCTCGTGGAGTACAAGAAAGAGAGCTACGCGCTGTTCCAGGACATGAAAGGACGGATCGAAGAGGAGATCGTCCGGACGCTGTTCTGGCTGCGCCCCGTGCTGAACGAGGACGTCCCGGCGGTGCCACGCGCCCGCCGCTCGGCCACGATGACGATGAACAACCCGGGCGCGGAAGCCATCCCCGCATTCGCGTCCGCACGCACGTCCGCCCCGACGATGGAAGCCGACGTGCCGATGCCGAGCGGTCCGGGCCCCCGCCCGGCACGCGTCGGCGGCGACGACGTGATCAAGACCGTCCGTCGTGAGGAACCGAAAGTAGGCCGCAACGATCCCTGCCCGTGTGGCAGTGGCAAAAAGTACAAGAAATGTCACGGAGCAGCAGCCTGATGGAAGTGAAAACGCCGGCGCTCACGCTTTCGGAGATCGGCACAGGGATCGCGACGGCACTGACGTTCGACGACGTGCTGCTCGTGCCGCAGCATTCGACCATCGTGCCGACGCAGGTCGACGTCTCCACCCGCTTCACCCGCAACATCCGCCTGAACGTCCCGCTGGTCAGCGCGGCCATGGACACGGTCACCGAGTCGGCTCTCGCCATCGCGATGGCCCAGCTCGGCGGCCTCGGGATCATCCACAAGAACCTCTCGATTGCCGAGCAGGCGTCCGAGGTCGATCGCGTCAAGCGCTCCGAGAGCGGGATGATCGTCAATCCGATCACGCTCGCGCCCGAAAACCGCATCTTCGAGGCGCAGGAGCTGATGAAGAAATACCGCATCTCGGGCGTCCCGATCACCGACGACGGGAGCAAGGAAGGCCGCCTGGTCGGCATCCTCACCAATCGCGATCTTCGCTTCGAAACGAACGTGACGCGGCCGATCGCCGAGGTGATGACGAAGGAGCCGCTCTACACCGTACCGGTGGGTACGACGCTCGACGAGGCGCGCGAGATCCTGCACCAGCACAAGGTGGAAAAGCTGCTCGTCGTGGATCACGACTTCCGGCTCAAGGGGCTGATCACCGTCAAGGACATCCAGAAGGGCATCAAGTATCCCAATGCGTCGAAAGACGCGCTCGGGCGGCTTCGATGCGCCGCCGCCATCGGTATCGCGAAAGACTCGCTCGAGCGCGCGGCCGCGCTGGTGGCTGCCGGGGTGGACGCACTGGTCGTCGATACGGCGCATGGCCATTCGCAGAACGTCATCGACATGGTGCGGCGCGTCCGGCGGGAGTTCCCCAACGCCGATCTCGTGGCCGGCAACGTGGCCACCGGCGACGCGACAGAGGCGCTGATCGGCGCCGGCGTGGACGCGGTCAAGGTCGGCATCGGCGCCGGCTCCATCTGCACCACACGAGTCGTCGCGGGCATTGGCGTCCCGATGATCACGTCGGTGATGGAATGCGCTCGAGCGGCCGCGTCGCACAACATCCCGATCATCGCGGATGGCGGCATGCGCTACTCCGGCGACATCGTCAAGGCGCTGGCCGTCGGCGCGAGCTGCGCCGTCCTCGGCAATCTGTTCGCCGGCACCGACGAGAGCCCAGGCGAGCTGATCCTGTTCCAGGGACGCAGCTACAAGGAGTACCGCGGCATGGGCTCCATCGGCGCCATGCGCCGCGGCAGCCGCGATCGCTACTTCCAGGACGAGTTCGATCTCGAGGGCGGCCGCGCCGCCGACAAGCTGGTGCCGGAGGGCATCGAAGGGCGCGTCGCCCACAAGGGCAACGCCGCCGCCGTGATCTACCAGCTGGTGGGCGGGTTGCGCGCCGGGATGGGGTATTGCGGCAGCGCGACGATCCAGGAGCTGCAGCGCAAGGCCAAGGTCATTCGCATCACGCCCGCCGGCGCACGCGAGAGCCACGTCCACGACGTGACGATCACGAAGGAAGCGCCGAATTACCGGATGGAATGAGTCGCGGGCCTGACAAGGCCCGCGCCACGCGATCCTGCTTTAACGCAATCCGAACGCGATAATCGTCGAGCCAGACGCAACAGCAACGTACTGCTGGTTGTCGAACACGTAGGTCATCGGCGACGCCTTCCACAGCTGGCTCGTCTGGAAGCTCCACAGCCTGCGCCCGTTGTCCGCGTCGACGGCGGCAAACGCCCCGCTGTCGTCGCCGAAGAAGACCACCCGGCCGGCCGTGCTCAGCACGCCGCCCCACGAATTGACGTTGCCGGTCTGCGGCACCTCCCACGCCACCTTGCCGGTGCGGATGTCGATCGCGCGCAGCAGGCGCTGCGCCGGCTCGTTTGGGGCCTGACGGAACGAGCCGCCCATGAATCCTCTGCCCGCCGCCCATTCCTGATCGGTGCGCGTAAAGATGCCGCACTTGTCGTTCGTCTGGACGTAATAGAGGCTCGTCAGCGGGTTGAACGACGACGAGTACCAGTTCGTCGCGCCGTCCAGCGATGGACACACGCGCTTCCCTTCCGGTGAAGGCTCCATTCCTGGCACGCGAATCGGGCGTCCACGCGGGTCGAGGCCGCTCGCCCATGTGATGTTCTTGATGAACCCGACGCCGGACAGGAACTCCCCCGTGGTGCGATCGAGCACGTAGAGGAAGCCATTGCGGTTCGCCTGCACGAGCAGCTTGCGCGGCTTCCCCTGCCACGTCGTGTCCACGAGCGCCGTCGGCTCCTGTGCGTCGTAGTCCCACACGTCGTGCGGCGTGAATTGGAAGTGCCATTTCAACGCGCCCGTCTTTGCGTCGAGCGCAACCACAGAGTCCGTGTACAGGTTGTCGCCGAGGCGGTCATCGCCGATCAGATCCGGGCCGGGATTACCGACATTCCAATAGACCGTGTCGAGCTGCGGGTCGTAGGCGCCGGTCATCCACGTGCTCCCACCCGGGTGTGCGATGCCCTTTCCCTGCCACGTTTCCGAGCCACGTTCGCCAGGCGCCGGCACCGTCCAGAAGCGCCACACTTCCTTCCCTGTCGCCTGATCGTAGGCGCCCACGAAGCCGCGGACGCCCTCGTCGCCGCCCGATGTGCCGGTGATGACGAGATTGCCGACCGGCAGCGGCGCACCGGTGGCGTTGTAGTTCTGGCGCCAGTCCGCCATCTCGGTGTCCCACAGCAGCGCGCCGGTGTGGCGATCGAGCGCAATGACATGGGCGTGATCCGTGACCATGAACAATCGATCGCCGGCGACTCCAACGCCGCGGTTCACGCCGCCGGCGGCATTGCCGATGAGCCCCTTCGTCCGTGGACGTTGATAGCGCCAGATCTCCCGGCCGCTGCCGGCGTCGATCGCCCAGCACTCGTTCGCGCTGGTCACGTACATCACGCCTCCGACCACGACCGGCGTCACCTGCGGGCGCGACGTGTTCGGCAGGGTGAACATCCACTTCGGCGCCAGCCGCTCGACAGTGCTGCGGTCGATCTGCGCCAGCGGGCTGTAGCGGCTGCCATCCGGGCCGCCGTTGTACGACGGCCAGTCGGCCTGCGAGGTGACCGCTCGATAGCGGTTGCCGTCGGGCCGCAGCAGCTGGAGGCGTTGTGTGGCGTCGAGCACCTGTACGTCGGCATGCGTCCGATTCAGGACCAATCCGTCGAGTACACGGCCATCGGAGAGCGTGAACGGCGACCGGAGCGGCACCGTGCTCGTTCGCGGCTTCAGCGTGCGGACGAACGCCACGAGATCGGCCGCTTCGGCGTCGGAGAGTGTCGAGAAGGGCGGCATGCCCGCAGCGGGAAACCCGGCCCGCAGCACCGTCCTCAGCTCGTCGTCCGTGCGGAGAATCGCTCGCGCGGCGATGGCCGGCCCAAGCTCTCCCCCGTTGCCATCCGTTCCGTGGCACGAGGCGCAGCGCGTGACGAATGCCTTCCGTCCGCCGTCGACGTTCTGGGCGGATGGCCGCGCACAGATCACCAGCGTGATCGCGCACGCCAATCCGATGCTATTTCTCGCCAACGCTGATCCTCCGTGTCGTGTCGTCCACGATTTCAATACGAACGGGCCTCGCGCCGTCGAGCGCATGCGTCAGCCGGTCGGGCCACTCGATCGCCAGCACACCGTTGTCCACGCCCAGCTCGTCGAGCCCGAGATCGTCCGTTGCGGCGCGATCGAGCCGGTAGAGATCGACGTGATAGAGCGCCAGTCGTCCGCCCCGATATTCATGCACGAGCGCGAACGTCGGGCTGCTGACCTCCCGCGGATCGATATCCAGGCCTTCCGCGAGGCCTCTGACGAATGCCGTCTTCCCGGCGCCAAGATTTCCCGAGAGCAGCAGGACGTCGCCAGCCCGAAGGTTCCCGGCCAACGCTTTCGCGACTGCCGCCGTCTCCTGCTCCGAGCGGGTCGTGTGCACCGACTAACCGGCCTGTTCCGGCTGGCCGCGATTCAACAGCGCCGCAACGGCATCGCCGATGTGATCGAGCAGATCCGTCGCTGTCATGGCGACCTGGCCGCATTCCACCTCCGCGAGATCGCCGGCCGCGCCATGCAGGAACACCGCGATCCTGCAGGCGGCTTCCGCGTCGAGCAGTTGCGCGAGCCAGGCGGCAACCATGCCCGTCAGCACGTCACCGGTTCCGGCCGTCGCCATGCCCGGATTCCCCGTCGGGTTGATGAAGACTCGTCCGGCCGGCGTCGCAATAACCGTCCGGTGCCCCTTCAGGATCACGTAAACGCGGTGGGTCGTCGCGAAATCGGCGGCCACCTGCAGGCGGTTCGCCTGAATCTCGTCGATCGACATCCCCGCCAGGCGGGCCATCTCGCCGGGATGGGGCGTGATGATCACGTCGCGATCATCGCGGCCGAGCAGCCGTCCGGGTTCCTCCGCCAGGAGCGTAAGGGCATCCGCGTCCAGCACGAGCGGTACCGTCGCGCGGTCGACGAGGGCGCGTACGAACGCGGATGCCTCGGGCGTGCGGCCGAGGCCAGGCCCACAGGCAATGATGTCGTGCTGCAGCTCGAGCGCGCGGTCGAGCGCTCTGGCAGCGACGCTGCCGTCCTTCTCCGGCAGCGGCGCGGTCATCAGCTCCGCCGCCAGCGACGCGACCACAGGAAGGCAGCTTGCGGGAGTGGCAATCGTGACCAGGCCGGCGCCGGAGCGCAGCGCCCCCATTCCAGCGAGGAACGCCGCCCCGGTCTTGCCGACGGACCCGGCGACGACCGTCACACGCCCGAAATCGCCCTTGTGCGAATCGGCGGTCCTTGGCTCGATTAGTTCCCGGAGCTGCTCGGGGGTCAGCAGCTCCACGTGCGGACCGTCCAATCCCTCGATGACCTCGTACGGAATACCGATGTCGGCAATGACCACGTCGCCGGCATGCGCCTCTCCCGGCGGGAGCACCAGCGGCAGCTTGGGCGCCGCGAGCGTGACCGTCATTGCGGCGTTGACGCAGTCGCCGGGCAGCTGCGGCGTATCCGCGGACAGGCCGCTCGGCAGGTCGATCGCCACGATCGGCAGGTCCGCGGCGTTCACATCGGCAATCACCGTCTCCAGCATGCCGCCGACCGCGGACTTCAAGCCGGTCCCGAGAATCGCATCCACGATCAGGGTGCACTGGGAAATTTCGGAAAAGTGCAGCTCCCAGCTCTGCTCGTCGGCAATCTCGACGACGGTGACGCCGAGCCGGCCAAGGATGTCCAGATTCGTCCGCGCGTCGCCGCGTACGTCGGCGACGGCGCCGATCACGAAGACGGCGGTATCGACACCGCGCTGCAGCAGCGTTCGAGCGACGACGAAGCCGTCGCCACCGTTATTGCCGCGGCCGCACAGCACGGCGATCCGGCCTGCCAGCTGCCGCTCGTACGCGGCCTCCATCGCCGCCACCACCTGGCGGCCGGCGTTCTCCATCAGCACGAGCGATGGAATGCCGATGTCTTCAATTGTGAACCGATCCGCCTCGCGCATTTGCGCGGCAGTGAGAATGCGCACGCTTGCGCGGAGTGTACTACTATCAAGCGGGGATCAGGGATCAGGGATCAGGGGTCAGATGGCAGCGACCGTATTCGTCAACGGGCAGATCAGCGGCGAGCGCGAGGCGGTTGTCTCGGTCTTCGATCACGGCTTCCTGTACGGCGAGGGCGTGTACGAGACCTTGCGCACCTACGACCAGCGGCTGTTCCTCTTCGATCGGCACGCGCGTCGTCTGCGGCGGTCGGCGCATATGATCGCGCTCGATCTCCCGTTCACGGACGACTATCTGCTGGACGCGATCAGCCGGACGATGGCGCGCGCCGGATTGGCGGAGGAGTCGTATGTGCGAGTGCTCGTCACGCGCGGCGTCGGCGAGCTGACCTATGACCCGAAAGCCACACCCACCCACACCCTCGTCATCATCGTGAAGCCGCAGGTCGATCCACCGGCCGCGGCCTATCGCGACGGCGTCGGCGTCGCCATCGTGGACATCGTCCGCAACCACCCCGGGTCGGTCAATCCGAAGATCAAGAGTAATAACCTGATGAACAACGCGCTGGCGATGCAGGAGGCCCTGCGGCGCGGCGCCTTCGAAGGCGTGATGCGGAACTATCGCGGCGAGCTCACCGAGTGCACGACCGCGAACTTGTTCATCGTGAAAGATGGGGTCGTCCTCACACCGCCGCTCGATGCGGGCCTGCTCCCAGGGATCACACGCGAGTTCATCTTCGAGATCGGCAACGCGAACGGTATCAGCGTTCGCGAAGCGGTGCTGAGAGATGACGATCTGTATGGCGCGGACGAGGCGTTTCTCACGAGCACGACACGGGAAGCGGTGCCCATCGTAACGGTCGGCGATCGCGCGATCGGGTCGGGGACGCCGGGGCCGGTCACGCTCAAGCTGTTGGAGGCGTTCCGCCGCGCGGCAAGGTCCGCCTGAAGGCGGACACTACGTCCCTTCTTCCTCGATCGTGGAGCGCGCCTTGTCAGGCGCGCCAGGCGGACGTGACAACGTCCGCCCCACGATCACGACGACAACTCTTCTGCCGGCGGGCAGGAGCAGAACAGATTCCGGTCGCCGTACGGATTGTCGATTCTGCCGACGCTCGGCCAGAACTTCTTGGCCCGCACCC
>JBOGIQ010000007.1:0-53323 GCA_050742535.1 Vicinamibacterales bacterium
GTCGGCCTTGATGTCGCCGAGCTGCCGGTCGCGCAGCGACAGGTCCACCGCCAGCCGGTCGACTGGTCCCCGCGCCGCCACCTCGAACGCCGGCTGCGCTTCATACCCCCGCAGCCGCGGGAACAGCCTCGCCAGCTCGTTGAGCGCCAGCTTGTCGGACGAAGCCCTGACGTCGATGACCTGCGACTCGCCTTCGATATTGCGCACGCTGCCGTTCACACGGAGTGTGCTCTCTTCGGTCCGGATGGCGACGTTGTCGAACGTGATCGCGTTCGGCGTGCGACGGATGACACCGGACATCCCGTTGATGCCGATGTTCGGTTCGGCGGCGCGCAGCGAGACGCGCTCGATGTCAACGGTGAGTTCGTCTTCGTTGCTTTTGACGCCGACCGTGGCATCCAGCTTCTCGATCCGCGCGGGCACGTCGACGCCGGCGGTTCCGACCGCGCCCTTCTCGACGAACAACGTGCCGTCGCTGATGGCGATTTGGCCGATCTCCAGCGTCCGGCGGTTCTTGGGCTGGTCCGGATCCGGCGTGCGCGCCTTGATCAGATGCGCGAGATTCCACCCCTGCGCGTCCCGCTCGAGATGCAGCACCGGCCGCGTCAGCCGGATCTCGTCGAGCACCACATCGCCGCGGATGAACGTGAACGCGTTGTAGTCCAGGCTGATGTCGTCCACGTCGACGACCTTCTCGCCATCGACGGTGACGTCCACATCCCCGAGCGCCACGCCAAAAAACAGGTTGCCGTCGAGTTTCCCGATCGACAGCTGACCGTTCACATAGTCGGCCGCCTGCCGCACGATGAAGCCGCGCAGCCACTCCTTGAACCACGTCGTCTGCGTGACGATCACGGCCATCGACGTCGCGCCGACGACCAGCGTCGCCACAAACGCGATGACTTGAAGGGAACGTCTCGTGAACGACATCAGGGCACCCGCCGCATCAGAACGCCTGTCCGACGCTGAAGTGGATGCGGATGCGGCGCTTCTGCGCTTCGCCGTCGATCAGCAGTCCTTCGATCGGATTGAGCTGGTAGCCGACGTCGAGGCGCGCCGGTCCGATCGGCGTCTGATACCGGAGACCCGGGCCGACGGCGAAGCGCAGATCGCCGAGGTCGAAGTTCTTCGCCTCGCGCCAGACGTTGCCGAAATCAAAGAACGCGACGGCGCCGAACTTTCCTTTCAGCGGAAAGCGCGTCTCCGCCGAGCCCTCGAGCATCGACAGTCCACCGATCGGGAACCCCTCGGACAGCGGACTGACGTCGAAGCGCCCCCAGCCGCGAATGCTCGACGATCCCCCCAGGAAGAAGCGGCGGTAGAACGGCACGTTCGCCTCGTCATTCGCCGTCGGAACGATGGAGCCGATGCGTACGCGGTTCGCGACAGTCACCCGTCGCCGGAGGGTCAGAAAATGGCGGGCCTCGGCCGACGCGGACCAGAAGTTGTAACTGCCCCACATCAGTCTGCCCGCCTGTTCGAGGTGCCCGGTCAGGACGTAGCCGCTGGTTGCATTGAGCAGGCTGTCGGTCGTGTTGCGTGAGATGTCGAACGCGACGCCAGACAGCGTGCCTCGTGATCCGCCCGTGGTCGGATCGAGGCCGAGCGCGATCAAGTCATCGCGAATCGTCGGATCCTCGAGCGCCGCGGCATCGATGGTGCTCTCCTGACGCTCGTTGACGAAACTGATCGTCCAGAAGCTCTGCTGGTTGGGCTGGTAGCGCAGGATGACGCGACCGCCCAACTGCTTGCTGTCGTAGACCGGCTCCCTGGCCTGCCACGCCTGGCCGTCGAAGTTGAGAGAGAGACGCGAGGACAGGAAGAATGGCTCGCGGTAATCGACGCGGACGCCGCGGTCGAGCGACGACCATTTTGCTTCCACGCCGGCCTGCTGCGCGCCGCCGAACACGTTGCGATGGTCCCAGCGGAGGCGCGCGCGCGCCTGTTCCTCCGTGCCGTAGCCGACGCCGGTCGTGACCTTCTGATGCTTGCCTTCCGCGACGGTGATTCGGACCGGCACTTCCTCGTTCATCAGCACCGGTTCCTCGAGCGGCTCCACGTTGACGAACTCGAACAGTTCGAGCCCGTAGAGCTTGCGCTGGGTCTCGCGCAGCTCGCGGCGCGTGAATCGATCCCCGGGCTTGAACGTCAGCTGCCGGCGGATGACGTTCTCGCTCACGCTCGCGAATCCTCTGATATCGATTTCGCCGAACCGCGCGAGCACGCCCGGTGTCGCCGCGAACGTCAGCCGGCGTAGCCGCGGGCCGGCCTCGGTCTCCTCCACCGTCACTTCGGCATACGGATACCCGTCGTCGCGCAGGGCGTTGAGCGCGCGCTCGCGCGCCGCGGTGGTGAGTTGGCGATCGAGGGGACGGCCAGGCTGGAGCGGCAGCGTGTCCTGCAGTTCGCCTTGCCGATCCGCCGGAAGCACGTCGAATCCACGGATCTCGATCGCGTCGACGCGAATCGGTTCGCCTTCGACGATGTCGACGGTGACGTCGACCTTGTCCTGCGCCTCGTTGAGCCGGACGTCGAATGAGCGGACGCGCGCGTCCGGGAAACCACGGTCGCGGTAGAAGGCCTCAATCCGTTTGAGATCCGCTTCGAAAGCGCGCCGATCGAAGTACCGCTTGCGGCTCCATGGGATCCACGATCCTTGCTGTGTCTGCAGCGCGCTGGTCAGCGCGCCCTTGTCGACTTGTTCGACGCCGTTGAAATGGAGTCCGGAGATCTGGATGTCCCCTTCCTCACGGCATCCCGCGACACAGGTGACACCCACGAGGACCAATAAGAGGAAGGCAACGCGGTACCCGGTCATGCCGACCTGTGCAGAAACACACCGCGTGCCAGAGAGGAGGCCTAAGGGCCAAGGCCTAAGGCCTAAGAAAAAATCGAAGCGGTAATCAGGATGAGCTTCGTTCTTCTCTTAGGCCTTGGGCCTTCGGCCTTAGGCCTATACATCCCGTGTAGTGGTCGTAGTCACGGCGCGCGGCGTGGACGCCACCGCGAGCATGATCCCGAACCCTATGGCGACAATGGCCCCGATCGCGAGCCAGACTCCCGGAATGTCGTCCAGCACGCCTGCCTGCCACAACGCGAGACCCGCGCCGACTAGAAGGACGAAATAACCGACGAGGTAGAGTTTCAAGTACTTCATGCTTCTGTTACGAAGCACGAACAATGCCTGAACAGCAGAAAAAAGGCCCAAGGAGAAACTCTCCTTGGGCCTTGACCAGCTCTGAGGCCTGAGGCCTGAGCCCTGATTCCTGAGGCCTGCCCCTACTGCATGATGATCGCGAGATGGGCGCGGCGGTTGCGTGCGCGGCCGGCCGCGGTCTCGTTCGTGTCGATCGGACGATCTTCGCCGTAGCTGACCGTCCGCAGACGCGCCGGACTGATTCCCCGCATCGCCAGGTAGTCGCGCGCCGAGTTGGCGCGGCGCTCACCCAGCGCGAGGTTGTACTGCTGCGTCCCGACGCTGTCGGCATGACCTTCGATGGTCACGTTGATGCTCGGGTTCGCCTGCAGCTTGGCAATCGCGTCGTCAAGGATCTTGAGCGCGTCCGGCCGCAGGTTGAACCGATCGAAGTCGAAGTGCACGTCTTCGAACTCGATCACCGTCCGGCGCTGCACGAGCAGACCCGCCGTCGCCGTGGTCTCGTTCTTCGCGTTGTCGGTCACGGTGACCGTCACGGTAACCGGACCTTCGTTCTGCGGCGCGGTGAACGTCGTGTTCGGCGCGTCGTTGGGGCTGACGTTACCAGCCGTCGCGGTCCAGCGATAGGTCAGCGGGCCGCCTTCCGGATCCGTCGCCTGCGCGGCGCACTTCGCCGTCTGGCCCGGTTCCAGCACACTCGGGTCGCACTGAATCCGCGCGGTCGGCGGGCGGTTCGGTGCGGGTGCCGGTGGTGCCGGCTGCGTCACGGTCACGGTGTTGGTGATCGTGGTCGTTTCCCTGATGCGGCGCACGCGCTGGCGCGGCGGCGTGACACCCGGATGGAAGCCGACGCGAAGGTCGAGCCCCCACGGGCTGTGCTCGATGTCGTTTCCGGCAACGATGCGCCCCTGCGTGCCCGGGCTGTAGTTGCCACCGGCGTGCACGAACCAGCCGCTCTTCGCCTGCCAGACGCCGCCGAACTTGAACGTCGTCCAGTCGTGAATCGGGCTGAGGACCGGCGCGATGCTGTTGTCTTCGGCCACGTATGGCGGGTTCAGGACCTCGGTGTTGTCCTTGATGACGAACTCGCCGTTCCACTCGAGCAGCGCCCGGAACTGCGAGCGCGAGGGGAATGTGGCGCCGAGGCCCCACGAGATGCCATCCGAGACCCTGAAGCCCTCGGGGTCGCCACGCAGGACGCCGCCGACGACACCGGTCAGCTCGGTGGAGCGGGCGAATTCACGGCTGCCGACGAGCTCGACGTGACCGTCCCAGTCGTTGGTGCTCGACCAGCTCGCACCGGTCGGGAACTTCACCATGACACGCGGCGCGAGACTCATCGCGTCGCCGCGCCCCTGCTGCAGGGCGCTCCACTTGCCGCCGACGATGAGCGGACCGCCGAGATTTTTCGACCAGCCGCGCCGCACGTACGGGAATTCCTGCGACACGCCTCCGAATGTCGGGTCGGCCCCGAACACCGGCTGTACGTCACGGTCCAAGCGGACCATTCGCCACGATCCGAACAACTCGAACCGGTCAGCGATGCCGATCGCGCCTGTCACGCCGATCTGATTAACGTCGGTCAACCCCTGCTTGCGGTCGTAATTGGCGCGAAACACGCTGAAGGACCACTTTCCCGCCGGCATCGTTTCCGCCGTGGGAACGAACCACAGACCCGTGTCGCCGTTGATCGTCGGAAGGGCGGGACGCGGAGTCGTGTCCCCTTCCAGGACAACCTCGTCCGACGTGACGACCGGGCCTGATGTGGTGGTGGTTGTAGTGCTTTTGCCGCCGCCTTGCTGTGCCTGCGCCGCGGCGGGCGTGGCCGCGAGCGCGCTCACCAGGAACGCAGTAGACAAAATCCGCACGAACACTAGTGCCTCTCTTTTCCGGCTCGATGTCGAAAAACGGGCCAGTGACTTAGTCTACTCGCCCAGGCTCCATTCCGGATGTGGAAACCACGCCTACGGTACTCACATCGGCTGGATTGGCTGGTGGCACCAGTCGTCCCCGACCACCGCGACTGATCTGCCCGCCCTTGCGCCCTGCAGCACGGGCCTCGTCGGCGGTCCACTCGTGGGCGGTGCCTTTCTCATGCGCAGCGCGTCCACCTTTGCTGGCGATTTCACGCTGCTTCTCCGGCGACATCGACGCAAAGCCACGGCGCTCTTTTCGAATTCCGTCCACAGCACTCCTCCTCGTCTACGCCGTGACCTCACGGCCGGGTTGCTCGTCGTTACCGTGCATCCACACGGTTTTGCGAGGGCCGAGGCTACAAGCCGTATGCCACCGCAGCATTAAGTGCACGATAAAAAAGAACCGATTTATCAACGATTTACGAGCGGCCCAGGGAAGGGCGTGGCGGCCGTCTGAAGCATATCGCTACAGATGAGGTTCCAGGTGCGTAGCAATTTCAAACTCGTTTAACATGGCGATATGGCTGACGACTGCGCAACTTCTCCCGCCGAAGTCCCCGTAAGCAACAAGAGTGGTCGCACGGTCAAGTGCGTGAAGTTCGGCAAGGAACTTCCCGGCCTCGACGCTCAGCCCTGGCCGGGCGAGCTCGGGAAGCGCGTCTTCGAGAACGTCTCCGCGCAGGCGTGGAAGATGTGGGAAGAGCACCAGAAGATGATCCTCAACGAGTACCGCCTGATGCCGTGGCAGAAAGAGGCGCAGCAGCTCGTGGCCAAGCAGATGGAAGATTTTTTCTTCGGGGAAGGCGCGGCGCTGCCTCCAGGTTACGTGCCCCAACAATCCAAGTAGAGTCCGGCTTCAGCCGGATTGCACGAGCGGCACTTCCCTTTCGATGAGAAACCGCAGCTGCGCATGTGCCTCGCGCAGTGCGCGTTCCACCGTCGTTGTATCGCCGCCGTGCGCAAAGATGAACCCGAGATAACTATGCCCCTCCGGCAGCGGCACAAGGAGGGTGTCACTCTTGGCGGTGATGCGCACGTCGTCCACGTTGGCCACCCGGCGGGCAGCCTCGACACCGTCGACACCTCGAAAAACGCCCCGCTGCGGAATCGGGATCATCATTACCCCCGACGCGGCCGGCTCGCGCCGGTACGGTCGGACGTCCTCGCCAAGCGCATGGCGCAGCAGTACCTCCTCGAACGATACGCGACCCGCCGGTCCTGGTTCGCGTTCGAACCTCAATGCCCTCGCACACAGGCCGCCAATCGGGCGAGCGGCCACTTCGAGCACGTAGACGCCTGACGCGTTGACCCGGCACTCGGCGTGAATCGGGCCGTGACGCAATCCGAGCGCCCGCGCGGCGCGCGCAACGGCCGACACGATCGCCCCCTGCACCGGCGCCGGCTGCCGTGATGGCGTGAGGTAAATGCTTTCTTCGAAGAACGGCCCTTCGAGCGGATCGGGCTTGTCGAAAATGGCGAAGGGCTGAAAATCGCCGCGCGTCAACGCGCCCTCGACGGCGAACTCATCGCCGGCGACGAACGATTCAATCAGCGCTGCGTCGTGCGCGGCGTCGCGCTCGATGCGGATGTCGGGCGACATCATGAGCGTCCGCAGCCGCCCGAACGCCTCGATGAACTCCGCGGCATCGTTCACGCGCATGACGCCACGGCTTCCCGAAAGCGCCAGCGGTTTGAGAACCGCCGGGAACGCGGCCCGGCCGGCCAGCAGCACCGGATCGTCATGCAGCGAGACAGCCTCGAACTCGGGTGTCGGCAGTCCGGCGCTGCGCAACGCCTCGCGCGCCTGCAGTTTGTTGCGGCTGCGCGTGGCCGCGGCCGCCGGGTTTCCTTCCAGGCCCAGGGCGGCGGTGAGATGCGCGGCCAGAACGGCCGGTCTGTCGCCGACGGCAACGACAGCGTCCGGCCGCTCGCGCGAGCATGCGGCCACCGCCGCGGCAACCGCGTCGGGCTCACTGCCGAATCTGACCGCGATGGCACGGTCGGACCACGGGTCTTCGAGCTGATCGCACCGGTCAGTCGCCAGCGTCAGCGTAGCGCCTGCAGCGCGCGCCGCGTCTCCGAACGAACGCACTTGATAGCCGGTCGTCGTGGCGAGAAGGAGTACGCGCTTCACACGTAGCTGGAAATGTCGGGACCGGGTTCGGCGCAGCAATACCAGGCTTCGGTCAGATGCGGGGCGGTGGAGTCCGGCTTTAGCCGGATTGCCGCCGGCTTCAGCCGGATTGCCGCAGCACCACCGCGAGCGAGCGCATCGATGGCATCGAAGACCTCACGCCGCGGCGCGCCGTTCATCGAGCCGACGACACGCATGACGTCCGCCTGTAACTGGTCGACGGCCGCATCGCGATGACGCCACGGCCATGTCAGCGATGCGGCATCGAACGGCTCGACACCCGCGCGGATGTCGTCCAGTTCCAGCAGCGCCGAGTCTGCGGTCACAAGCAGCCGGATGCCGAGCTGTATCGGCGCCACGTCCTCTTCGAGACCAAGCCGCGCGAGTTGATCGAGCAGCTCGACATACCCGGCCGTCGTCGTCCACGGCGTGAACGGCACGAAGGTCGGCGACAGCCGGACTCCGGCCTGGCGGCACAGCGCGACGGCCCGAACGAAATCCTCGCGCGTGTGGCCCTTTCTCAGGTGCCCCAGGACCTGCGGATCGATCGACTCGACTGCGCTCGTGACGAACAGGCAGCCGGTCTCCCCGAGCAGCGGCAGCATGTCCGCATGCTTCAACAGATGCTCAATCTTGATGGTGACGTCGTAGCTGAGTCCCGGATGCTCCGCCGCCATCCGTTCGACGATGCGGCGGGCGTGGGTCGGGCCGTTGAAGAAATCAGGATCGCCAAAAGAAATGTGCTGAGCGCCGGCGGCGACCTGCGCCGCCACGTCGGCGAGCACGACATCGTCTGAAATGACGCGAAACGCACCGCCGTAGACCGGCACGATCGGGCAGTGGCGGCACAGATGTTTGCACCCGCGCGTCGCTTCCGTCGTGCCGACCACTCGCCTGGAACCGTCGGGCATCTGCAAGGCGGCGTATCGCTGCAGTGGAAGCAGCGTCGATCGATCGGGTTGAATGAAGCGCAGTTTGGGGATTTGGGGTTTTGGGATCGTGGGGCGAGCCGTGTCAGGCTCGCCGACCGCGAGAGCAACCAGATCCTCCTCCGCCTCCGGTCCGAGGACGGTGGTCACGCCGCGACTACGCAGCCAGGCCGCATTGAGCGGTGCATACAACCCGTAAGCCACGATCTGCGCCGCCGCATTCACCGCACGGACACGATCGATCAGCGGTGCGGCCAGACGCGTGGCCGTATGCATCGGGAGGTAGAAGGCGACGATCGACGCCCGCCGGATCGTGTCGTCAGAGAGCGGTCCGCGCGACGTGTCGACGCAGTCCACGCCGACCCCTTCCCGGCGCAGCCAGGCGGCCGGCGAGGCCAGCCCGAACGGCTGCCGGCCGAGGTCGTAGGTCGAGATCAGAAGAACCCGCACGGCTTTTCATTGTTCCACGATATTCTTCCAGCAGCAGACGGCTGGAGCCTCGGCTGTGCCTGTCTGTTATCTGCTGGCCGCGCGTGCGCGCGGCTAGGGAGGACGCGTGAATCCACCGACCACAGCGGCCGCCGCGCGAACGATGAACGACGTGCGGGTGGCAAGTGCGGACGACACCACCTTTTTCGGCCATCCGCGCGGCCTCTCGACCCTGTTCTTCAGCGAGATGTGGGAGCGCTTCAGCTACTACGGGATGCGCGGGTTCCTCATCTTGTACATGACAGCGGCTGCCTCGGCCGGCGGTATGGGTCTCGACACCGCTACCGCCGCCGCTATCTACGGCACCTACACCTCGCTTGTGTATCTGATGAGCGTCCCCGGCGGCTGGCTCGCCGATCGCGTGCTCGGACAGCGCAAGTCGGTGCTCTACGGCGGCATCCTGATCGCCTGCGGCCATTACACGTTGGCCATCCCGCTCTCCGGCTCGTTCTACGTCGGGCTCGTCCTCATCGTGCTCGGGACAGGCCTCCTCAAGCCGAATATCAGCGTGATCGTGGGACAGCTATACGGTCCGGACGATGTGCGCCGCGACGCCGGGTTCTCGATTTTCTATATGGGGATCAACCTCGGCGCGTTCCTGGGACCGCTGCTCACCGGGTTCCTGGCCCAGGACGAGGGCTTCCGTGCGCTCATCGCGGGATGGGGGATGGATCCGAACTCCGCGTGGCACTGGGCGTTCGGCGCCGCGGGCGTCGGCATGACGCTCGGCCTGATCCAGTACGTCGCAATGGGACGGTGGATGGGAACCGCGGGGCTCAAGCCGGGCGGAGCGACGACGCCCGAACTCGCGGCGAAGTACAAGCGCCAGGCGATTCGGTACGGGGGGGGCGGCGTCGCCGTGGTGGTGGCCGTGGTTCTGCTCGCTCTCGCCGGCATCGTCTCGATCTCTCCGACCACCGTCCGCGACCTGACCGGCTATTCGCTTCTCGTCATCACCGTCGTCTTCTTCGCAACTCTGTTTCTCGATCGGAGTTGGACCCCGCAGGAGCGCGGTCGCCTGTGGGTGATCTTCGTGTTTTTCATCGCCGCTGCGGTCTTCTGGTCGGTGTTCGAGCAGGCCGGCTCGACGCTGAACCTCTTCGCCGATCGGAGTACGCGCAACGAGGTCATCGGGTACGCATTCCCGAGCAGCTGGTTCCAGTCGCTGAACGCCCTGTTCATCATCATCTTCGCTCCAATGTTCGCGTGGCTGTGGCTGAGGCTCGGCTCGAGGCAGCCTTCAGCGCCGCTGAAGTTCTCCCTCGGGCTGATCGGCGTGGGTCTTGGCTTCCTGATCATCGTTCCGGCCGCCCAGCTCGCGGCCGGTGGCGCACTCGTCGGTCCGATGTGGCTGTTCATGGTTTACCTCGTGCACACGTTCGCGGAACTGTGCCTCAGCCCGGTCGGCCTCAGCTCGATGACCAAGCTGGCGCCGGCACGCGTCGTCGGGTCGATGATGGGGGTCTGGTTCCTCGGCGCATCGGTCGGCAACTTCATGGCCGGCCAGCTGGCGACGTTCTACGAGGAGATGCCGCTCGAGCGCCTCTTCATGACGATTAGCATCCTGCCGATCGTCGCCGGCATCATCATGCTCGCCCTGTCCGGCCGCTTCAAGCGCCTGATGGGAGGGGTGAGCTAGGCAGGATGGCGCTCGAGAAGTACAAGGCCAAACGCAACTTCTCCGAGTCGCCCGAGCCGGCCGGCGACGCGCGGCACAAATCGCCGTCCGGGCGCACTCCGAGGTTCTTCTGCGTACAGAAGCACCTCGCCAGCCATCTGCACTACGACTTCCGGCTCGAGCACAACGGCGTGCTGCTCTCGTGGGCGGTGCCCAAAGGCCCGTCTCTCGATCCGAAGACCAAACGGCTCGCCATGCACGTCGAGGATCACCCGATTGAGTACGGCGATTTCGAAGGCGTGATTCCGTCCGGTTATGGCGCCGGCATCGTAATGCTCTGGGACCGGGGCACCTGGACGCCGGAAGCCGACGACGTCGATGCGGCGCTGAAGAAAGGGGACCTCAAGTTCACGCTCGACGGGTACAAGCTGAAGGGATCGTGGGTGCTCGTTCGCACCAAAGGTGCCTGGAGCGGTGGCGGCGACCGCTCGTGGCTGCTGATCAAGCACCGCGACGACTGGGCCGGCGACGTGGACATCTCCGAGTTCGCGCCGCTCAGCATCAAGAGCGAGGGCGATTTCGCCGACATCCTCGCGCAGGACAACCCCGCCATCTGGATCTCGCATCGGCCGGCCGAAGGCGGCGAGACCGGCGCGATGTTCCGGAAGATCGTCGAACGCGCGCTGGCGTTGAAGAAACCTAACGCGAAAGGCGCAAAGCCTAAGAAGAAGAAAGCGGCGCGGAAACGGACGCGGTGAGGCTGGGGTCCTGCAGGAGCCGCTGACTCAGCACCGACCAGACGGCGAACGCCAGCCGCCTCCGGTCGTGGCGCGCGATTTCCGTACACCAGAACGCGCCGAGCACCGACTCGATGGCCGGGTCGAGACGGCCCAGCGGCAGCGGCTCCTTGTGCTCAGTGGCGTAGCGTATAACCGCGTTATCGGAGGGACGACCGTCGTTCGCGATCACCACGTCAACCGGGCGCTCGATCGCCTCCGACACCCAGCGCGCCGCATCAGCAGCGGTGAAACCGGACATTCCGCGGCCCTCGGTCAACAGATTGGCGATGAGGATGATCGGGCCCGGGACCTGCGCCAGCGCTTCCCGGACACCGCGTACGAGCAGCGGCGGCATCAGGCTGGTGAAGAAACTGCCGGGGCCGATGATCACCGCATCGAACCTGTGAATCGCCTCCGCGACGGCGGGATGAATCGAGACGGTCGGTTCGAGCCAGAGCTTGCGGACCCGATCGCCCCGCGCCTGCCGGGCGTCCACCTCGACCTCGCCGCGCGAGGTCGTGCCGTCGCCGTACTCGGCGACGAGCGATCCGGGCTCGACGCTGACCGGCCACACACGCCCGCGGCAGCCGAGGAGGCTGCGCAAACCGTCCACCGCGGCAAGGAAGTCGCCGCTGTACTGCTCCATCATCGACAGGAGCAGGTTGCCGCCGGTGTGTCCGGCCAGCCGATCGTGCTGTTCGAGCGTCGGCAACCGCGCCAGCAGCACGCGGCGCGCCTCGCCTTCATTGCGCGCCAGCGCGAGGGCGCATTTGAGCACGTCGCCGGGCGGCAGTACGCCAAGCTCGTCGCGAAGCTGGCCCGAGCTGCCGCCGCTGTCGAACATCGTGACGACGGCGTTCAAGCGCAGCCACGGATTGGCCTTGAGGCCGCCGAGCAGACTTGGAAGCCCGGTCCCGCCGCCAACGCAGCCGATGTTCAGCTCGCGCAAATGCACAGCCATATTGTACCTGCCACATCGTGGGCCGTAATTCCCGCAACCGATGCCTTCCACTAAGATGTGGCTATGACGCCGACGTGGCAGTCAGCAGCTCAGGGGCTGGTCGGCGATCTGCGCAACGTCTTCGGCGAGCGTCTCCGCTCGGTGGTTGCCTACGGTCCGCCTATCGAGGGGCACGACGCGAGGCCGCTCACCTGTCTGGCGCTCGTGAGCGGCCACGACGTTGCCGACTTCGAAGCGTGCGCCCGGCATGCGGCGCGGTGGCGACGGAACCGGATCGCCACACCACTCGTCCTTTCAGAAACGGAGTTTCAGACGTCACTCGACGCGTTCCCGCTGGAATACGGAGAGATCATCCGCGCTCATCAGCGCGTCTACGGCAGCGACCCGTTCGACGGCGTCGCCATCGCACAGGCCGATCTGCGCCGGGCCTGCGAAACGCAGATTAAGAGTCATCTCCTCCACCTGCGGGAAGGATTTCTCGAATCGGGCGGAGCGCCGTCGGCGGTCGCTGATGTCGTCGCCGCGTCCGCGCCGGCGTTCACCGCGCTCCTTCGACACGTGGCCTGGCTGAGCGGCTCGCCGGCCCGCGACCGTCTCGAGGCCACGCGCGACGGCGCTCGTGCCGCGGGAATCGTGGACGGCCTTGTCGCGGACATGATCGCGCTCGAGCAGAAGCCGGGTATGCGTGCCAGCGATCCTGCGCGCCTGTTTCCCGCCTACGTCCAGGCCGTCGAGCAATTGGCACGCACAGTCGATTCGTGGCGAGTCTAGCTGCGAAGAACACAACCACGAAGATCCTTCGTGATCTTTGTGTTCTGTGTGGCTTCATCTTCGTGATCTTCGTGGCCGGTGCTTGGGCGCAGCCTCTTCCTCCACAGCTCACGCAACCCGTCAACGACTTTGCCGGCGTCGTCGATGCCGAGAGCGCCGCGCGGATGGACGAACTGATCCGCTCGCTGCAGCGCGCGAGCGGAGACGTCCTGGTCGTCGCCACCGTCAAGACATTCAAGCCCTACGGAGACATCCGCGAGTACGCCGTAAAGATGTTCGAGAACCACGGACGCGGGATCGGACAGAAAGGCCGGGACAACGGGCTGCTGATCCTTCTCGCGGTCGAGGATCGTCAGGTATGGGTGGAAGTCGGCTACGACCTGGAAGAGTTCATCACCGACGGCTACGCCGGAGAAACGAGCCGCAAGGTGATGGTGCCGGAGTTCCGGAGCGGCGCGTACGGGGCCGGCCTGCTCGCCGGCGTGTCTCGCATTGCGGGCAGGATTGCCGAACGACGCAACGTGACGCTCCAGGGCGCGCCGCCACCCGCGCCGGGTAATGAGGAAGAAATCGGGCTGGGCGCGGGTGGAATCGTTTTCCTGATCATCCTGCTCATCGTCCTGAACATCATCGGGCGGACGCGGCGCCGGCGCCGCCACTGGGGCGGAACCCCGTGGAGCGGCTGGAACAGCGGCGTCGGCCCGTTCGGCGGCGGGTTCGGCCGCGGTGGATTCGGTGGCGGGTTCGGAGGCTTTGGCGGCGGCGGGTTTGGCGGGTTTGGTGGCGGCCGCAGCGGCGGTGGCGGCGGCGGCGGGTCATGGTAAGAAGTGTGAGAGGAGCAACGGGGATGAAGCTGATGCGCAGGACGGGCGCCGCGGTACTCGTGGCACTGCTGGCGATGGGACTCTCAGGATGCTCGTACAACCGCTTCGTCGGTCAGGAAGAGGCAATCAAGACACAGTGGGGGCAGGTCGAAAACCAGCTCCAGCGGCGCAATGACCTCATCCCCAACCTCGTCGAGACGGTCAAAGGGATCGCCCAACAGGAAAAGGACGTGTTCGGCCAGATTGCCGACTCGCGAGCCAAGCTTGCCGGCGCGCGAACGACCGAGGGGCCGACCGATCAGAAGATCGAAGCGGCAAATCAGCAGTCGGCGGCGCTGGCCCGGCTTCTCGTCGTGGTCGAAAACTATCCGCAGCTGCGGTCCAACGAGCAGTTCGCGCGCCTGATGGACGAACTGTCCGGCACTGAAAACCGGATCGCCGTCGAACGGATGCGGTACAACGAACGCGTTCAGGAGTACAACACCTCGCGTCGTCAGTTCCCGTCGAACGTGACCGCCGGCATCTTCGGGTTCAAGGAGTATCCGATCTTCAACGCGCCGCCGGAGGCCGAGCGCGTGCCGCGCGTCAACTTTGGAACGCCGCAGACGAAATAGCCATGGCCATCGCCGACGCGCTGCTCCCCGAGTTCGATCACGAGATGACCGTCACGCGGAAGCACCTCGAGCGCGTGCCGGAGGGGCACTTCGACTGGAAGCCGCATCAGAAGTCGATGACGCTCGGCCAGCTCGCGCAGCATGTTGCGACGATTCCGCGGTGGGGCGCGGTCACCCTGTCGCAAACCGACTTTGACCTCGCGAGCAACGAGCAGCCGCCGCAGGCGACGACCCGCGCTGAGCTGCTCGCGATCTTCGACGGCCACGTCCGCAACGCCCGCGCGGCGCTGGTCGGCAAGGGCGATGGAGAGATGACGGCGCCGTGGGCACTGAAGCGCGCGAACCACGTCATCTTCTCGATGCCCAGGACTGCCGTGTGGCGGTCGTTTGTCATGAGCCACCTCATTCATCACCGCGCACAACTCGGGGTCTATCTCCGCATGCACGACGTGCCGCTCCCGTCCGTCTACGGACCGAGCGCAGACGAGGGATCGCTCTGATCAACTCCCAACTTCCAATTCCCGACTCCCAAGCCGCGCCCTCCGGCGGCTCCGCTCGCCAGCGGCCGTTTTGGAAGTTGGGAGTTGGGAGTTGGGCATTGATCGCCGGCTTTCCTGTCTTCGTCCTGGTCGCCACCGCGAACGGCGCCGGCTATCGCTACGGAACATCCGATCAGGCGTTTTACATTCCGTCGGTCGTACGGGCCCTTGACCCGGCGGCATTTCCACGCGACGCCTCGCTGATCGATTCCCAGGGCCGGCTGATGCTCGCCGATGAAGTGATCGCCGCGATCGCCCGGACGGCCGGGGCCTCGCCCGACGTGCTGTTTTTTGCGGCGTACGTGACGTCACTGCTGGTGATCTGGCTTGCCTTGACCGCGATCGGCGGGCAGTTGTATCCGTCGGCGTGGCTGACGGTGGCGCTCGTCGCCGCCTTCACACTGCGGCACCAGATTCCCCGCACCAGCGCCAACTCGTTCGAGCCGTACTTTCATCCGCGCATGCTGGCGTTTGGTATCGGCGCCATGGCGATTGCCGCCGTGCTGCGGAGAAAAATGTGGCTCGCCGTCGCCGTCGTCGGCCTCAGCGGCCTCGTTCACGCGACCACCGGACTCTGGTTCGCCGTCGTCGCGGGCGTCGCGATCGTTCGCCTCGATCCGGGATTCCGTCCGCTCGCGATCGGCGCTCTTGCCGCAGCGGCCGCGTTCCTTGCATGGGCTGGCCTGGCTGGGCCTCTTCAGGGCTCGTTCGTGACGATGGATCCCGCATGGCTGGGAGCCGTCGCCGGGAAAGAGACGCTGTTCGCATCCAACTGGCCGGTCTGGACGTGGGTGGCGAACCTGTCGCTCATCGTCGTCGCCTGGTTCACGTATCGAGTGCGCACGCGCACCGAACCGGAGCTCAGCGCGCTCATATGGGGCGCGGCCGCGCTGGTCGGGATCTTTCTCGTCGCGTTCCCGCTGGTGCAGGCGAAGCTCGCGCTCCCGGTGCAGCTGCAGATCTCGCGCGTCTTCTGGCTCGTGGATTTCATCGCGCTGCTCAGCGCGATCGGACTCGCGCGGCGTGAGCGGGCGGCGAAGATCCTTGCCGGGGTGATGGTGGCTCTGGCCGTCGGGCGCGGCGTCTACGTCATGGCCATCGAGCACCCGGAGCGGCCGCTGATGGCGATCCGCCTTCCTCCGTCGGAATGGCAGAACGCGATGCAGTGGATCAAGGCGCAGCCCGCGAAGTCTCATGTCCTCACGGACCCGGGCCATGCCTGGAAATACGGGACCAGCGTGCGCGTCTCGGCGGAACGCGATGTGTTTCTCGAAGAGGTGAAGGATTCGGCCATCGCCATCTATTCCCGCGACGTCGCGCGTCGCTATAACGAACGGAACATGGCCGTTGGCGACTTCAACCAGCTCTCGGCGGAACGTGCCTCGGAGCTGGCCGCACGGTATGACCTCGATTACCTCGTCGCGGAAGCGGACTTCCCGCTTCGACTCGCCTACCGGAACGCGCGCTTCAAGGTCTATTCGCTGACCCCGTAGGGTCCGCCTTTAGGCGGACCCTATAGCAACAGCGTTTCGATCCGGTGCGCGTGCACCATGCCCTCGCATGGCGAATAGGCGAACACCGTGAACCGGCCGTCCTGCGACGCCACCAGCGCCAGCGAATCTCGCTGATCGTGGATGAACTGCGCGCCCGCCAGGTGGCGCGTGGCGCCGATCTCGGCCGGCAAAAGGATCCGCGCCTCGGTGCCTTCGATCGGTTCGGTCAGCGTCAGCTGCTCGATCTGCGTTCCACCCTTGCGGCGTGCCACCTTCGCGCCGAACGCCAGCACGTGGTGGCTGCCCGTCATGATCGTGGCGCCGTCGATCGCCGTCAGGCTGGCAACGGCATCCACCGCGCGGTTCAGCTCTTCCCGCCAGGCCCGCTGACTGACCCCGTTCCCGGGGCCTGCCGCCAGCATGGCCAGCTCGCTGAACGGCGGCGAGACCTCGTAGGTCAGCGGGTGGACGATGGAGTGCCGCCACGCATCCGTTCCTTCCGGAACGACGAGCAGGACGCCGCCGCGTCTGTGCGCGCGCATCGACACGGCGAGCTGGACGAGCACGTTGACGCTGGCGGCCCATGTTGACGGCGAGTCGAATGCCAGCAGCGACGTCAGCAGCGACGGGCAGTCGGGCAGGCTCGACGCGTGTTCGTCGATCACTTTCACGCTGTCGCCCTGCAGCACCGCGACGTTGACGAATTTCGCCTGCGCCTCGCCGCGATGATGCTTGACGACGAGCAGGCCGGGTTCGGCCACCTCGACGACGCAGCAGTACTTCGGAATCGTCCGGACCATGCCCCACACCGACAGCTCGTTGTCCTGATAGGCCACGCCAAGGTGCACGCCAGGCCGTTCGACGATGGCCGCCAGGCGCGTCAGCGCCGCCGGTTCGAGCGGCACCGCCCGCTCCAGTACCAGCGGATAGAGCGCCTCGTCGCGGCGGAGAAACGCCAGCGAGATCTTCGGCGCCATCCCTTCTTCACGCCGCAAGCTGGCCCAGAACGCCGCGTCGATCATCCGCACGATCGCACGCTCGTCGGGAACGGAGCCGAGACTCGCCTCGCCCCGGCTTCGTGCGGCGTCCACATGCAGCGACAGATGTTGCAGTACCGAAGGCGCCACCGATCCTGCCGCCGCGTAGGTGAAATCGGACATCGAACCATTATTGTCGTTCGAGTCGTTCGAGTTGTTCGAGTCGTTCGAGTCGTTCGGGACGTTCGGATCGTTCTGTTAAGCTGAAATCCAGTGGCGTTCGAACCCAGCGCGTACGTTCCCCGCTTCGCCGGCGGTCACCTGCAGACGCTGTATGCGTGGGCGAGGCCGCGGCGGTTTGCGCAGCTGCCCGCCCCGGTCGAACGCTATTTCGATGTCGCGGATGACGCGCGCGTGCTCGCGCATTGCCACTGGCACGAGCGGCCCGCGGGGCATCCGACCCTCCTGCTGCTGCATGGTCTCGAAGGCTCGAGCCTCGCCCATTACATCGCCGGCATCTCCGACAAGGCCTGGGCAGCTGGGTGGAATGTCGTTCGTCTCAATCAACGGAACTGCGGCAACACCGAGCACCTCTCGCGCGGGTTGTATCACTCGGGCCTGACGCACGATCCGCTGTCGGTGATGCGCGAATTGATCAGCACGGAGGGCATCCGCCAAATCGCCGTCGCGGGATACTCACTCGGCGGAAACTTGACGTTGAAGCTGGCGGGCGAACTTGGCACAGGCGGCCTGCCCGAACTGAAGGCGGTGTGCGCGGTGTCGCCGACGATGGATTTGTCGGCGTGCGTGGAGGCGCTGGAGCGGCGCTCGAATATCGCCTATGAGTTCAATTTCGTCCGGAATCTGAAAGCGCGCATGCGCCGCAAAGCCGCCGCGCACCCGGGTGTGTTTCCGCTGGAGCCGCTGCCGCGGATCTGGACCGTCCGTCAGTTCGACGAAGCGTATACCGCTCCCCACCACGGCTTCCGTGACGCGTCCGACTACTATCACCGTGCGAGCGCGTTACGGGTGATCGAGAAGATCCGCGTGCCCGCGCTCATCCTGACCGCCGAAGACGATCCGTTCGTTCCGGCGCGCGCGTTCTCCGAAGACGCGGTCAGACGCAATCCGAACATTACCGTTGTCGTCACGCGGCACGGCGGCCACTGCGCGTTCGTCGAACGGCCGGACAACGGATACGACGGTTATTGGGCCGAACGCGAAATCGTGCGGTTCGTGAACGCACACGTGGAAGGTTCAGAAGGTTCAAGGAGTTCAAGGAGTTCAAGGAGTTCAAGGCAACGATGAGACGAACGCTTCGATGTGCTGCACGACTTCCCCCGGATTGCTGACGAAGAGGTAATGATCGCCGGAAAGCTCCGACACACGGCCCTGTGGCGCAAACTTCCTGAACCAGTTCACGTGACCCGTGACCCGCTCACGAGTCAGTTGGTACAGCTTCCCGACACGGCCGAGAGTGTCGGGATCATCCGATGGGTACCAGGGTTGGATCATCGCTGCAGCAGACTTCGGAACCGCATAGAGGGCAAGAGCGGGCACACGAATAGGCTCCGGATTGTAGGCCTTGGTCAGAGCGGTCATTTCGCTGAACAGCGCCTGACGAACCGGAAGGTCCGGGGTCCACGGGCGACCGACGCTGCCGTCAGGATTGGCGATAAACCGGGCTCGCAGATGCGCCTCCGGCCCAGCTCCCCCTTGGACTCTGACGAGAAAGGCCCGGAGCGTCGCGAAAGACGCCAGGTCGCCTGGTGTCGGACCGGGAGCCGGGGGCAGACTTCGCGCTGCTGCGTTGAAGGCCGCGGAGTCGGAGTCATCTCCGCGGTTGAATGCCGCATCGAGATAGACAAGGCCGGCAATCTTCTCCGGATACCGCGCGCCCAGCACGTGCATCTCCTCCCCGGCGAAGGAGTGACCGATGACAATCGGCCTGGGGACGCCCACGGTATCGATCACGCGCATGACGTCCTCCGCCAGACGCGCGAATCCATAGCCCGTCGGCGGCGTCGATGAACGACCGTGCCCGCGCCGCGTGACCGCCAGCACGCGGTGCCGCGCGGTCAGCGCCGGCGCAAAATCATCGAAGACGTGCGCTGTATCGCCGAGCCCCGCCAACAGCACCACCGTCGAACCCGATCCGCCCCAGTCCAACACCTCCAGCTGCACGTTCTCGTCGACCGTCACGAGTCTCATCGCGTGCGGCGCCAGGTCTTTCCACTCGCTCTGCTGCCGTGCCATGGGCGCGGCGGCGCCCAGCAGCACACCGAGAGCCGCTAACACGTATCGCTGCATCGACGTCCCTCCCCTCATTGCCAGGCACTATAGAAGCTGCCTCCTGCGGCGCAGGTTAAGAAGGGTCGAGAACAGCGAAGACGAATTGACACTTCTTGACGCACTCGAGCAACGGCAAGCGCCTACACTGGTTCACCAGTGAGTCGCATCCTCATCATCGATGACGACGCGGAGCTGTGCGCGCTCGTCGCACGATTCCTGAGGGGCGAGGGCTTCGACGTGGACCGCGCCGCGGATGGCGGTCACGGCATCGGACAGACGTTGTCCGGGTCTTATGCGCTCGTCATGCTCGACGTCATGCTCCCTGACCTGAGCGGCTTCGACGTGCTGCGGCGGATTCGCACGCATTCGCGTACGCCCGTCCTCATGCTCACGGCCCGTGGCGACACGCACGACCGTGTGCTCGGACTCGAACTTGGGGCCGACGATTACCTTCCCAAACCGTACGATCCGGCGGAGCTGGCAGCGCGCATTCGCGCCATCCTCCGCCGGTCGGAATCACCGCCGGGTGCTGCGGTGTCGGCCCCTCTGGTCGTGGACGACATCGCACTGACGGCGTCGGCTCGAACCGTCACCCGCGAGGGCACACCTGTCGAACTGACGGCCGTCGAGTTCGACTTGCTCGCCGCGTTGATGAAAGCTGCCGGCGCGGTCGTCACGCGCGAGGATCTGGTTCGAACCGTCCTCGGGCGCGAGTTCGCGCCCTACGACCGCAGCATCGACACCCATGTCTGTAATCTGCGCAGAAAACTCGGACGCCTGAAGGATGGCACCGAGCGCATTAAGGGCATTCGTGGAACGGGGTACCTCTATGCGAAGTCTGTTTCTTAAGATTCTTCTCTCCTCCCTGCTGACGGTTACCTTCATCGGCATCGCAGTCGTTCTGCCGGCCGCCGTCGTCATGCCGCGAGTCGGCGCGCTACTTGGCCCGCTCGTTCCGATTCTGGCCATTGGAATCAGCGGTTTCATCTGTTTTCTGCTGACGCGTCACATCACCACGCCGCTGTTCGAGTTACGGAGGGGAACCGAAGCCATTGCGGTCGGGAATCTCACGGCACGCATGCCAGACACCCTTCGCAATCGTCGCGACGAGATCGGCCAGCTCGGCCGCGACTTCGATCGCATGGCGGAGCGCCTGGAGTCCCTGGTGGGCAGCCACAAGCGATTGCTCGGCGATGTCTCACACGAGTTGCGGTCACCGTTGTCGCGATTGCTCGTCGCCCTGGGGTTGGCGCGAAAGGCAGACACGGCGGAGATGCCTGAGCTGCTCGACCGTATCGCCTTGGAGGCGACGCGTCTCGATGGTCTAATCGGTCAACTTCTCACGCTGTCGCGTATTGAGACTGGAAGCCAAGCGACCGCAGTCTCCTCCGTCGACCTGACGGCGCTTGTCCACGAAGTCGTCACCGATGCGGACTTCGAGGCACGCGCGCAATCGCGCCGTGTTGAGGTCAGCGCCTTCGAAGAATGCATGGTCTCCGGCTCGGAAGAACTGCTGCGCAGCGCGATCGAGAATGTGGTGCGCAATGGTGTTCGCTACACGGCCGCAGGGACCACCGTCGACGTCTCCATCCGCCGCGAACATGGCCGGGTGGTGGTTCGAGTGCGGGACCGGGGGCCGGGCGTGCCGGAAACCAGGCTCGCGGAGATTTTTCTGCCCTTCCGGCGGGTCCAGACGACGGAGGGAACCTCCACCGAGGGATCGGGACTCGGCCTCGCCATCGCGCACCGGGCGGTCGCGGCCGCCGGAGGCCGGATCGGCGCGACGAATGCGGCGGATGGGGGGCTGATCGTGGATCTTGAATTCGCACTTGGAGCGGTCAGTTCTCAGTAGGCCGCTCGATACGCTCTACGACGAGCACCTCGACGAGCTCGTTCTCCGGGTCGAGCTTCAATCCCAGTTGTTCCTGCAGCGCCGTGAACAGCGATGGCGCGTCAGACTGCCCTGCGCCCGGCCCAACTGGCGCGAACGTGACGTCGAGGTCATAGAGTCCCTCGAGACCCGTACGATCGACGACCGTGCGTCCCATTGGCAGCGCGAGCACCGAGGCAAAGAGCGACATCGGGCTGCCGACGAAGATGAAGCGCCCAGGCCCGCCCGCGCGGGGACCGCATGGGACGGGGGTCTGAGCGACGGCGGGCTGCGCGTCTGGTGGCGGCGCACCACGTCCGGCGCAGACCACGGTCGAACGCTTCAGCTGCGGTCCCAGCCGGCCGTCGGCGCGCGCGAGAACCAGCGCATACGCCGCCAGCTCTCGCTGCTCCAGTTTCGCCGATAGCTTGAAGCGTTCGACGAACATCGCCTGCAGCATCGGCCGCATCGCAATGATGGTCGCAGGCGAGACCGGAGTCTTCGTCCTCGCGATCACGTCATAACGATCGTTGACCCAGTCGGGCAGGCCGACGAGGCGCGCCGCCTGCGGAATGCCGTAGGTGAGCTGGATGATCGGGCGGAGCGCAAAGTTGATGAACGTTACGCCGGTCGGCGTCACGTTCACGGACTGTTCGGTGCTGCCAGATGGGTTTCGCTTGATCGACACGACGTCGAACGCCGCGCCGCCCGACGATCCCGGTGTCGGAGTCTGAGCGAATACCCCGACTTCGATCGCGACGAGCAATACGGCGACGACAGCAGCGCTGTGAATGAGGTTCATCATGAGCCGCAGTCTGCCGCCGACCTCCCTCCCTGCGCATGTGGCAGAGGTCATCGGCCGGATCCATGACTTTCGGCACCTTCGCGCGCTGGCGCGGCCCCCTACAATTTCGCCATGGAAACAGATGCGTTGCGTTCGACGGACCGCGGACACATTCCCGCCATTGCTGACCGCCCGCTGCTGACGCCGCAAGCGTCGCGGTCGTTCCGCTGGTTCGACATCGCAGCGGCAGTCACGTGGGCGGCGTGCGGCCTGTGGCCGTTGTCCGCTGCGCTGTCTGGACAGTTTCCAGGCGCACCTGCGCTCGCCTATGTCATCGCGTTCGTGCTGAACGGGGCGACGCTTGCTGCGATTCTCACGCTGCCGCGCCGCGTACGCGTGCGGCACGCGCCACAGGTGTATCTTCTCCTGCTCGTCGTGGAATCCGCGACCGCAGTGGCACTGAATGCCTTGACCGCCGTGTACCTGCACGGCACGGGTGCGGGGCTCGGATTTCTGGTCATCGTCGCCGCGACGTTGCCGTATTTCTTTACTGCTCGTCCGACGTGGATCTGGATCGGTGTGCAAACCGTCGCGATGTTTGCATTTCTCGGCGGCGCCTTGACCACAGTCGAAGGGATGACGTTTTTCATCGCCGCGCTTGGCTTCCAGGTGTTCGCCGCATCGAGCTCGATCCTCGCCATCAGCGAAGGGCGCGCGCGCACCAACTTCGCACGAGCGAACGCCGAGCTGACCGCCACCCGCGAGCTGCTGGCCGAGAACAGCCGGACGTCGGAGCGGCTGCGAATCTCGCGTGATCTGCACGACACGCTCGGTCATCATCTGACGGCGCTCAGTCTGCAGTTGGACGTGGCCGCACGGCTGTCGGCAGGCAAGGCTGCCGAGCACGTTCAGCAGGCCCACGCGATCACGCGCTTGCTGCTCAGCGATGTGCGCAACGTCGTCAGCAGTCTCCGCGAATCGAGCAAGCTCAATCTGGCCGACGCGATCAAGGCGCTGGCCATCCAGCCCATCGAGGCCCGCGTGCACCTTACTCTGCCGGAGACGCTGATCGTCGAGGATGCAGCGCGCGCCGAGACGCTTCTACGAGCCGTTCAGGAAGTCCTGACGAACACGGCGCGGCATGCGTGCGCGCAAAATCTGTGGATCCGGCTCGAGCCGACCGACGGTGGCATCATGTTGAATACCCGCGACGACGGCCAGGGCACGAACGTCGTCTCTTTCGGCAACGGACTCAGGGGAATGACAGAACGGTTCCAGGAGCATGGCGGCCGCGTCGACGTCGAGTCCGGCGCCGGTGCCGGCTTCGAGGTGCGGGCGTTCCTTCCACTGCCACCGTCCGCATGATTCGTGTCGCGCTGGTCGACGATCAGACGCTGATCCGGCAGGGCGTCCGGTCGCTGCTCGAGCTGGCCGGCGACATCGACGTCATCGCGGAAGCCGCCGACGGCGATGAAGCCGTCGCCATGATTCGCCGCGAGCGTCCGGACGTCGTCCTCCTCGACCTGCGCATGCCCAGAAAGGACGGAGTCGAGGTCTTGCGTGAGTTGAATGCGGCGTCCGCCCTGCCGCCGACCATCATCCTCACGACGTTTGACGATGACGAGGCGCTGCTGGAGGCGGTGCGCGCGGGAGCACGCGGCTACCTGCTGAAGGACGTGTCGCTCGAGCGACTGACCGAAGCGATACGCGTCGTCGCGCAGGGTGCTTCCTTGATCAGGCCGGCCGTCACGGAGCGGGTACTGCGTGGTCTCGAACACATCCGCCGTGATTTCGAGGCGGCCAGCTCGCCCGATCCACTGACGGCGAGGGAAATCGAAGTCCTTCGACTGATCGCCGGCGGGTACAGCAACCGTGAAATCGCCCAGGCGCTTGGGACTGCGGAGGGCACGGTCAAGAACCACGCCTCGAGCATCCTGTCGAAGCTCGGCGTCCGGGATCGGACGCGCGCGGTCCTCAAGGCGCTGGAGCTCGGCTACATCTGAGCGCGACCTGAAGGAACTCCCAGCGACTGCATCAACATCGTGCCGAACTCGGGCCCCTTCCCTGACTCCTCATGCTTGAAATACACGAACACCTCGCCGCAGCCTGACGTCTGTTCGCGAATCACCCCGGCCCACTTCGCGATATCCTCCGGCGTGTAGCCCTCGTCACGCAGGCGGAAGTACGCATAGTCCGCGGTAATCTCCACCGGCGTGGCGAGCTTCTCGCTGTCGGCCACGCAGAGCGCCAGGTTGCGGGCCCGCAGCCGCCCGTAAGTTTCCTCGTCCAGCCACGACGGGTGGCGGAACTCGAAGGCCGCGCAGACGCGCGGCGGAAACGCCTCGAGGAAGGCATCGAACAGCGCGAGATCCTTCTTCAGGTTCGGCGGCAGTTGAAACAACAGGGCGCCGAGCTTGGGGCCCAGCACTGCAGCTGTTTCGAGGAACTGACGGACGCGATCGGCGCAGTCGCGCAGGCGCGCGTCGTGGGTGATCCGCTTCGGCGCCTTCAGCGTCAGCTTGAACCGATCGGGCGTCGCCGCGTTCCAGCCTTCGAGAATCTTCTCGTTCGGCGTGCGATAGAAGGTGTAGTTGATCTCGACGGTCGGGAATCGCTCGGCGTAATACGGCAGCATCTTCGCCGCCGCCAGCTTCTCGGGGTAGAAGGTGCCTCGCCATTCCGGGTAGTTGTACCCGGACGTGCCAATCCAGATCATGCTTCGCGGGCCCAGCGGATGAGCGTCCGGATGTCCGGCGGCTTGCCGTGCATCAGCAGGCCGACCTTGAACACCTTGCCCGCGAACCAGACGGCGGCACACGCCCCGGCAATACCAACGACCAGCGTCAGCCACACCTGCCACGCGGGCGGCGGCACGTCCGACGCCATCCGCGTCATCATCGCGATGGTGTTGACCGGCGGAATGAAGCTGAGCGCCACGCTGAGCGGCGAATTCGGCGCGCGGCCGATCATCGGCGACAGCATGTACGGCAGGATCAGCAGCAGCATCACCGGTCCCATCAGTGACTGCGCCTCCTGTATCTCGTTGACCGATGCGCCAATCGACATCATCAACGCACCGAAGATCAGGTAAGTGATGAGGAAGAACGCCAGCAGGTAGACGATCAGCATCGGGTCGATGATGCCGAGCATCGCGAAGGAATACAGCGCCAGCAGGCCGAGGCCGAGGTAGATCGACATGGCGAGCAGACCCACCCCGAGCTGACCGATCAGTTTCCCCGCCATCAGCTCGAATGGAGAGACGGCCGACAGCAGCACTTCGACGACACGACTGGATTTCTCCTCGACCGTCGACGTCATCAGCGTCTGGCCGCCGGTGATCACGCCGACGAACAGCAGCAGGCCGACCATGAACGGGAGGAAGCGCATGAACCGTCGCTGACCGCTCTGCTCGCCGGCGGCGGTCACGACGACGGCGTCGGGGCGCGTCACCCGCGTCATCACGTCGATGCGTTTCGGATCCAGCGCCGCGACGTTCAGCCGCGCGGCCACCAGCGCCTCGCGCAGCGAATCGTGCAGCGCCGTCTCGGTGTCCTCGTCGAGACCGCGTGAGACGTAGAGGTCATAGGTCCCGAACGCCGCCGAGCCGGCTGCACCCTGCGTGGCATCCGTGTGAACCACCACGAGCGCGAGCAGACGGGTCGCCGGATCGTCGGACGACAGCTTCCGTTTCTCCGCGTCGAGCTCCGTCTCCGCGGGGCGTTCGACGAGCGTGAGGTCGGGAACCCTGCCGACCGCTCGCTGAACAACCGCATCGGTTGCGCCGCCGGGAATCCCGCGCATGGTCCGCATGGCGTTCTCCCGCCGGCGTGCCTCGATCGCGGACGACGCAAGCGTCGATCGCAACATCGGCGTGACGCGGCCGGTTGGATCGATCACCGCGACGGTTCCAGCAACCCGTGGCTGGCTCGCGACGCTGAGCAGCCGTGGGCCTGCAAGCAGGAACAATGCGATCAGCGCCGGAAAGATGAACAGGCCGATCAGAAAGCCTCTGTTCGAGACGGTGGCCATGAACTCCCGCTGCGCGATCAGAACGACTCTCTTCACGTCAGCGCTCCTTCCGTGGCAACCCCCTGGAGGTTTTCCCGGAGGGCACGCTCGGTCTCGGGATTCCGCGCGTCGGCCGCAACCAGACGCAGGAACACGTCCTCGAGCCGCAGGCGCGCCATGGCGAGCCGTGCCACACGGACCTGCGCGGCAATCTGCTGCATGGCCGTCGTGGGATCTGCGCCGGGCAGGAGGTGCACGTCGCAGCCGTCGGCGGTCGGCTGGACCTCCGCCACGCCGGGAATCTCTCGAAGCAGCTGCAGCGGTGTGCCCTCATCCAGCGGCTCGACCTGGATCGTCCGCGGATCGTATTGGCGCCTGAGACCGGCCATCGGCTCGTCGAGCACCTTGCGGCCGCGGTGAATCATCACCACGTGCTGGCACAGCTCCTCGGCGTGCGCCATGATGTGCGTCGAGAACAGAATCGTCGCTCCGCGCTGCTGCTCCGCCGCGACCAGCTCCTTCAGCCGCTTGACGCTGACGGGATCGAGGCCGCTGAACGGCTCGTCGAGGATGATCAACTCCGGCCGGTTGATAATCGCGGCGACGAACTCCACGCGGTGCAGCATCCCCTTCGACAGCTCCTCGCAGCGTTTCTTCTCGACGTTGACGAGCCCGGTCTGCTCCAGGAGCTGGCTGGCTCGAGGCAGCGCCTCGTCCTCAGGCACACCCTTGAGCTGGGCGATATACGCGAGAAAATCACCGACGCGCATCCGGCGATAGACGCCGCGCTCCTCCGGAAGGTATCCGATGCGGTCTTTGGCTTCGAGCGCGGACCGGTGCCCAAGGACCGACACGGTGCCCGAGTCGGCAAAGAGAATGGACATGATGATCCGGATGCAGGTCGTTTTGCCCGCGCCGCTCGGACCGATGAATCCATAGGTCGCGCCCCGCGGTACGACCAGATCCAGCTCGTCGACCGCGCGCGTGGCGCCGAAAGTCTTGGTCAGGCGCTCGAGGCGCAGGGCGGGTTCCATCGATGTCCTTTCGCGTGCGCTTATACCATGGCACCCTAAAGGAGCGCCCGACGTGCTGCCTCGCCGAAGCGCGAAGGCGGGTTAGAGTGGATACGGATGCACCTGCGAATGGTTTCCCTGGTGGCCGTCGTGCTCGTGGCCGCATGCGATCGCGAACCGCCGGCCAGGCAATACGAGCTCACAGGTCAGATTCTGGCTGTCGACACGGCGCGCAATGAAGTCCTGATCAAACACGACAACGTCAGGAACTTCATGCCCGCGATGACGATGCCGTTCACGGTGAAGGACCCGTCGCTGCTGTCGGGCCGCGAGCCCGGCGACCTGGTCACTGCAACCCTGGTGGTTGGCGAAACCAGCGCTCACTTGTCATCGCTGACACGCACCGGGCACGCGAAGCTCGAAACGCCGCCCGTGGTGTCGGACGCGCCGCGCGTCCTCATGCCGGGAGAACCGGTGCCCGATGCGCTGCTCGTCGATCAGCGGGACAAGGCGCGGCCGTTCTCCAGCTTCAAAGGCCACCGCGTCGCGATCACATTCATGTTCACGCGTTGTCCGCTCCCTGCCTTCTGTCCGCTGATGGACAGACACTTCGCCGCCGTGCAAACGACCATTCAGGGGGCGGCGGACATGCGCGACGTCCGTCTCGTCAGCATGACTCTCGATCCGGAGTTCGACACCCCGGCCGTGCTGAGCCGGCACGCCGCCCGTCTCAACGCCGATCCGGCCGTCTGGAGTTTCGTGACCGGAGAGCCGAACGCCGCCGCCGACTTCGCCCGCCAGTTCGGAATCTACACGGAACGTGATCTCGGCACCGGCGCGAACCTCGTGCACAACCTGCGCACCGCCATCGTCGACGCCGATGGACGGATGGTGAAAGTCCATTCCGGCAACGACTGGACGCCGGCCGATCTCGTTGCGGACCTCAAAGCGACGCCCGCTCCCGCGCACTGAGCCGGTCGTTCCGCCGCGCCTGCCGTTCACGGCCGCCGAGGAGCGGGTGATCGCGCGCCTGCGCACGCCGGCAGCGGTCCAGGGCTGGCTGAACAACCTGCCGTACAACCAGGAGAAAGGCGGCGAGACGCTCAGGTCGTTCCGCGGCGTGGTGCGCCACGGAACCGCGCACTGCCTCGAGGCCGCGCTCTCCGCGGCGGTGATTCTCGAGCAGCACCGCTACCCGCCGCTGGTCCTGAGCTTTGAATCGATCGACCTGCTCGATCACGTGATCTTCGTCTACCGGACGTCGACTGGATGGGGATCGGTGGCGCGCTCGCGCGATCCCGGACTGCACGGCCGGAAACCGCTGTTTGCGACGCCGCGCGCGCTGGCACTCAGCTACTACGACGAGTACATCGACTTCACCGGCCGGGTGAAAGCGTATGGAGTCGCGGATCTCCGCGGGCTCGACCCGTACGACTGGCGGCTGTCCGGGAAGAACGTCTGGAGGGTCGAGCAGATGCTGATCGACTGGCCGCATCGCCGGATTCGAACGTCCGACGACAAGGCGGACGCGATGCGGCGCCGTTATCGCGCATTTCGCGAGACGCACGGCTACAAGCCCTGGAAGTACTACAAGGGCCGCGACCGCTGGATGCCGCTGCCGCCGGAATTCAGAGAGCGCGGGTGACTCACGTAGTGTCCGCCTTTAGGCGGACCCTCAGTCCAGATCGAAATCACGCAGCGGCTTCGTCACTGGCTCGACGTGTGCCTGCTTGAGCGCTTCCTCGAACCTCCGCGCCAGCGCATCGTCCCGGCCCTTCTCGTTCTCGACCGACTGCTCGAACAGCGCCTCGCGCCGCGCGGCCTGCGCCGCAAGAATCTGCGAGGCGTCCTGCAGCTCGGGCTTGTCCGCCCGCTCCGGCTCGCGGTGCGACACCACGCGTCCGAGGTTCACGTCAATGACCAGCGACGAGCGGCAGCACGGACAGGTGACCTCGATCTCGCTCTTCAGCTTAGCCATGCGGATATTCTAGTTGGTAGTTGAGCGAAGCCCACTGGCGCACCCTCAGGGTCGCCACCTACAACATCCACCGCTGCCGCGGTCTCGACGGCCGCACCAATCCAGCGCGGGTGGCCGAGGTCATCCGCGACATCGACGCCGACGTCGTCGCCTTGCAGGAGGTGATCGGCGCCAGCCAGACGTCACCGGGCCACGCCGAGGAGCTCGGTGCGATGCTCGGCATGGGCTGGGCCATGGCCCCGGCGCGTCACCTGCGCGGGTCGCTCTTCGGGAACGTGGTGATGAGCCGCCTGCCGATCCGGCAGCATTCGCAGTACGACCTCTCGTGGCGGACGTGCGAACCGCGCTGCTGCCAGCGCGTCGATATCGAAATCGGCAACGACACATTGCACTTGTATAACGTTCATCTCGGCACGGCGCTCCTCGAACGGCGCCACCAGGCAGGCCGGCTCAGTGCGATCCTCCACGACCGCCGCGTCGGCGTCCCGAAAGTCGTGCTCGGCGACTTCAACGAATGGATGCGCGGCATGGCCACCGAAATGCTGACGGAACGCCTGAAAAGCATCGACCTGCGCGCCCACCTCCGGCGCCGGCGCACCTATCCCGGGGTATTCCCGGTCCTGCACCTGGATCACATCTATTACGAGGGGAATGTCGAAGTGGTGAAGCTCGAATTGCCGCGAACGCGGCGCTCACTGATGGCGTCGGACCACCTGCCGCTCATCGCTGAGCTGCGGGTGCAGTTCTCGTAGCGGCTTGGTCCGCCTGAAGGCGGACACTACGTGCGCCTAACTGTCTTTTCTAACCTTCCTCTTCGTACTCTTCCTCTTCAAGCGGCAGGGAGCGCGTCGGCGGACGCAGCGCTTCGCGATAATCGTAGAGCGGCAAATCGCGAACGTGCAGTGAGATGACGCAGCAGGTCCCCTTCTCGTCGACGACGACGGTGACCGGGCTCCCTTCCACGCCTTCGCGAAAGGCGATCCGGCAGCCGCAGGCGAGGCGTGCGTGCGTGAATCCCTTCAGCATGCACGGATCATACTACCTTTCTAGAGGAGCCGTTTGATTTCGCGATCGAACTGCTCGAGGCTGCGAATTCCGGACTGCTTCTTGGCGATCTTTCCGTCGCGGCCGATGATCACCGTCACCGGCACGCCCCACATCGGTCCGTATGCTTCCTGAACGTTCTCATGGCCCGCGCCGACCAGCACTGGATAATTCATCTGGTACTTCGCGGCGTACTCCCTGAGGTCTGCGGGTTTGTCGTCGATCGAGAATCCGAGCACGACGATGTCGTTCTTGTACTGGTTCTGCAGAGCAATCAGATCGGGGATCTCTTCCTTGCACGGGTGACACCACGTGGCCCAGAAGTTCAGCAGGATGATCTTTCCCCTGAACGAGGCGAGGCGGACATCGGCGCCGTTCATGTCCTTCAGCGTGTAATCGAGCGGCGCGGCTTTTCCGACCGATTTCGAGTCCTCCAGCTCGTCGGCGGCGATGAGCGACGAGAGGTCCTCGTCCGGTGGCGGTTCCGAGAGATCGGACGCACCCCAGAGCAGCCCCAACGCGAGCGCCACCGAGCCCATGGCGATCCACGCCGCGCGCCGCGACAGCCGCGGCTCGGGTGGGCCGGGCGCGGCGGGCTCAGTTGATTCCGAAGTCGGCGTCGTCTCGGGTGTCGGCTGCTGTTCGTCCATGGCTCACTTTTCCACTTCTTCCACTTCTTCCACTTTTCCACTTCATCAACGCGCTTCTTCCCTCACGTAGCGCGCGGCGACCGTCATCTCGCCAGCCGCGACCGGCCACACCAGCACGTAGGTCCGCCGTCCTGCCATCCAGATGCGCGAGCGGTGTCCGAGCGACACCAGATCGGCGGCCGGACGGGTGACGCCATCCAGCACAAAGAGTGACACATCGTGTCCGCCGACGTCGTACATGATGTGCGGAATGGACCCGTCCGCATACAGGCACCGGCGGGCACCTCTCAAACGGACCCCATTGGCGCTCGACGACGGCGGGACGTGCAGGTCCCACCCATAGTCGGTCTGGAGCATCTGTTCGACGCGTCGGGCGTCGGCGTCCGATGACGCGTTCTTCGCGAAGAAGCGGAAGCATTTCGCGTGGTCGGCGGTGAGCTGCGCCGCCAGGACCGTGTCCGACCGGTGTGTGGCGAGAGAGAACAGCAGGAATCCAACGACGAGCGTCATGACGGCGGTCAGCGGGGCGAAGCGCCTCGACGAGAACACGGATGGCGCGGATGCCTGGGCGTGTTCGCGAGCAAGCGCCTCGCAGCGCGTGCGAAGACCTGGCGGGAGCGGGATATCCGTCAGACGGTGCGCCTGTTCGCGAACGATCGCCCGGGCTCCGCTCTCGTGCGTCGCGGCCGTGCGGCATGGCGGGCAGGCGTTCAGATGCCGCGCGACGTCAGCCTGCTCGCCCGCCGGGAGCTCGTTGTCGACGTACGAACTGAGGCGTTCAGCTGTGCGGCGACAGTCGTCGTTCATCATCGTGTAAGACGCCCCTCGGCGTCGGCCTGGCCCCGCGACAGGCTGAGCCGTTCGTACAGGAGGCGGCGGCCTCGTGAAATCCTCGACATGACCGTTCCAATCGGTATGCCGACCATCTCGGCAATCTCCGCATAGGTGAACTCTTCCACATCGCGCAGCCACACCGCCTCGCGGAATGCCTCAGGCAGCGTCTCGAGCGCGGCCTGCAGATCATCGCGCACCGTGGCGCGCAGCAGAATCTGCTCCGGGGTGTCGAGTGCGGCCGGACCGTCGCCGCCGGACGCCGCCTCTTCCACCCGCGGACTGTCGATATCCACGGCCTCCCGCGCCGCGTCGCGGCGGCGGTTCCGCCACGTGTTCAGCAGGATCGTGTACAGCCACGCCTTCAGGTTCGTTCCTGGCGTGAAGCGGTCCGAAAACCGCAGTGCCTTCACGAACGTGTCCTGCACCAGATCTTCGGCGTCCGCGGCGTTCCGCGTCAGCCGCAGAGCCGTGGCGTAGAGCGGTTCCAGGAACTCCAGCGCACGGGCCGCAACGGTGCCTGTATCACCCTCACGGCCGCCAGCCATCGCCCATTCCCATAACCCGCCTGCCCCCTCCGCTATTCCCGGTGTCACCCGGCGCGGCACGTACGCGACACCAAAAGCGGACCGGTTGACATACGCCGACGTGTAAAACCGCTGCAACGGGCGCTGGCCTCATCGGTACGTCCTTTGCTCCCGGCGGCCCGATGCGCTCATTGCGGGCGTCAAAGTGTCAGCAGTAAGATCGCGACTCTTGTCGTACTCCTTCACTCGCCTGATTCTCGAGGAGACATCATGACCATCCGCAGGCGGCTCGGCCTTCCCACCGCTGCAGCCCTGGCGGTCCTCACGCTGGCAACATCGGTCGCCGCGCAGACCGCGTATATCCCGTATCACGGGAAGAATCAGGTTCGCTACGACCGGTTCGAGTGGTGGACGTACGAAACGGAACACTTCGTGATCTACTACTACCCCGAAATCGAGCCGCACCTCGAGCGGATGACCTCGTATGCCGAAAGTGCATACCAGCATGTCAGCTCCGAGCTGAAGTATGACCTCGCCCACAAGGTTCCGCTGATCCTCTTCCAGACCAGCAGCGAATTCCAGCAGCAGAACGTCGTTCCCGGCGCCGCCCAGGAGGGCGTCGGCGCGTTCGCCGAACCCATTCGGCAGCGAATCGTCATGCCGATGGACGAACCGCACGACCTGCTCTACCGCCTGATCGTGCACGAGCTGACCCACCAGTTCGAATACGACATGATCCCGACGTCGCTGGTCCGGCGCGCGGTGCCACTGTGGGTGAACGAGGGGCTGTCGGACTACCTCACCGGCCGCTGGAGTTCCCAGGACCTGATGTCGATACGCGACGCCGCGATCGCGGACATCGTTCCGAAGATGACCAAGCTCGAGGGGCCGAGCGAGCTGGGCGGCCGCATGGTCTACAACCTCGGCCACGCGGTGTTCGAATTCATCGAGGCACGGTGGGGCAAGGAAGGCATCCGGCAGTACCTTTTCAACCTGCGCAAGGCGGTCATCGGCGGCGGTGAGGAGGCATACCAGGAGTCGTTCCAGATCAGCGCCGACGAATTCGACCAGCAGTTCGACAAGTACCTGAAGGATCGGTTCAAGGAGTTCCGAGACAAGGAGCGCCCCGCCGACTACGGCCGCAACCTCGCGCCGGATCCCGAACGCACCCGCTTCAGGGGCGCCTACTCCGTCGAGCCGTCGCCGGCCGGCGAGCTGTTCGCGGTCGCCAGCGGCAACAGCTCCGATCGCGAGATGGACATCATCCTCGTGTCGGCGAAGGACGGGAAGTTTTTCAAGAACCTGACGAGCGGCTTCGATTCCGACCGCGGCTTCGAGTACCTGGTCACGCCTGGCGGCCGCTGGGTCACCGTGCCGTGGATGTCATGGTCAGGCAACAACCTTGCCTATTTCGTGCGCGCAGAGAAGTCGCGGACGCTGATCGTTCAAAACGTCATTGACGAGAGGATCGTGGAGCGCATCGAGATGCGCATGGTCGACGATCCGGAATCGCCGGACTTCTCGCCCGACGGACGCCGCGTCGCCTTTGCGGCGCAGCAGGGCGGGACCGGCGACATCTTCATCGTCGATCTCGTCACCAAGGAAGTGATCAACGTGACGAAGGACGAGTTCGCCGACTCGGCGCCGACCTGGTCGCCGGACGGAAAGTCGCTCGTCTACCTGGCGCGCGTCAGCCAGAACGAAAAGCTGTTTCGGCTCGATCTGGACACCGGGCGCAAGACGCAGCTCACCTTCGGCACACACGACGACGGCACCGCCAAGTTCATGGACGCCGACACGCTCCTGTTCGCCTCGACGGCGACCGACCCGACGAAGCCGATCGAACCGGATGTCGCCCGCAACGGCGACGTCTACAACATCTGGACTCTGGACCTGAAGACCGGCGAGCTGCGCCAGTACACGGACGCGGTGGGCGGCAACCTCTACGCCGTCGTGGTGAACGACGGGGAGGAGCGGACGAGGATCGGATTCGTCAGCTACTACAAGGCCAATTACGAGCTGCACCTGCTCGAACGGCGGGAGCCGATCACCAAGGCGGCATCGGCCGACTTCGGAGAGCCGGGCGCGATCATTCCGTTCCAGGCGCCCCTCAGCCACACCCTGATTGCCGATAACAAAAAGAAGAAGGGCACGTTCGAGAAGATGTTCCTCGACGGCCGCCCGCCGGTGAACGTCGGCGTCACCAGCGGCGGCGACATCTTCGGCGGGTCGTCGGTGACCTTCAGCGACGTCCTGGGCGATCAGCAGTTCAGCCTCTACGCGGCGTCGATCTCGCAGTACCGCACGCTCTCGTTCTCGTATCTGAACCTGGCGCACCGTTTCAACTACGCGCTGCAGGCCTTCTCGCAGACCTCGTTCTTCTACGGCAATCTCGAGAACATCCTCTACGACGGCTCCTTCATCGTCGATCGCGATCTGGCGCTGGCCACGCGCACCGTGCGCGGCGGAACGATCTTCGGCATCTGGCCGTTCAATCGCTACCGGCGCGCCGAGCTGTTCGGCGGGTTCATGCAGTACCAGGAGGACTTCAACGACCCGAGCCTGGCGGAGGCGTCCGATCAATTCCAGGAGGATCAGTTCGGCCGCCGGCTGTTCCGCAGCGGCAACTTCCTCCCGCTCGGCGTCAACTTCATCGAGGAGACGACCGTCTTCCGCGAATTCGGGCCGCTGGCCGGCCGGACGATGCGCATCGGGTATGAGTTCGCGCCGAAGCTCGGCGACAGCACGCTGTCGCGGCAGACGATCGACGCCGACGTCCGCTACTACCTCCGCATGGGCAGCAGCGGGCTGCTGGCGCTCCGCGCCCGGGGCTTCCGCAGCTGGGGCGACGCGCCGGATTTCATGTACTTCGGCGGCAACTCCGAAATGCACGGCTACGAATACCTGGAGTTCATCGGCGATCGCGCCGGCTATCTGAACGCGGAGCTGCGCTTCCCGTTCATCGAAGCGATGCTGACGCCGATCGGCGTGCTCGGCGGCATCCGCGGCGTGCTCTTCGCCAACATGGGTGGGGCCGGCTTCGGCGAGACGACCGACCCGGCGCGTCAGGGCGGGCGGTTCAAGTGGGCCTCGACGTCAGCGGAGACCTACACGCCGATCATCGGCTTTTCGACGCTCAACGCGTTTCAGCAGACGCCGATCTTCGGTGAACCAACGGTCATCAACGGACTGCGGCTGGTCGACGCGCGGGCATCCTACGGCATCGGCCTCGAGACGTTTGCGCTCGGGTTCCCCGTGCACTTCGACTGGTCGTGGAGGACGCTGCTGAACAAGGACTGGGAAGATCTCCGGTTCGCGGCGTTCGGCGGCAGCAGCGCCTTCCGGAAGCCGAAGTTCTCGCTCTGGATCGGATACGACTTCTAAACCACGAAGAACACGAAGAATCGAAGAGCACGAAGAGAAGTTTTTCGTGAGCTTCGATCCTTCGCGGCCTTCGTGGTTCCGTTCTTCGTGCTTCAGTTCTGCGGCGCGACGTTCCGCGTCTTGATCAACCATCTACCGTTGACGCGCACGAGCTCGTCAACGCTCCGCCCCACGGCCGCGACGCGCAGCGGCGTCTCCTGCCCGGCCGGCCCGAACGCGGTCAGATAGTACGCGTCGACGCGCGCACGATCCCTGTCGATGAAGGTGATCGCATGGTTTGCGGTCATGTGATACATCGGGGCGTTCCGCACGCCCTTCGCCTCGTTGGCGACCCGGGTCGCGCGCAGGTCCGCGACCATTTTCGTCAGCGCGGCCGTCCCCTTCGTCGCATTCGCGCCGGTGCCGAACTGGCCGTCCGGCGTATAGACCGCCGCGTACGCCGCCGCGTCGGTCGTATCGAGCGCACGCGTGTAGCGCCACATCAGATCCTCGATCTCCGCGCGATCGCGCACTTCGCGCATCACCTGGTCGTCGGTCTTCTGAGCCGTGTAGGTCACCGCGGCGCTGAGCACCAGCGCGGCAAGCACACCAAGTCCAAATTTCTGCATGTCGGCGCTCCTGTCTCCGGCACCCCTGAAGGGGTGCCCTACGGGGCAGCAGCTTAGCAGAACGCTCAGTTTCTACTGCTTCTGCAGCCGCAGTTCGCTCTGCACCAGGTCGATGGCGACGCGGTACGGGGCCAGGAACTTGTGGCCGACGATTCCGCCCAGCTGGAATCCGAGCAGCAGGCTCGGCGCGCGCAGGTTCAGGACGACGAGGGGGTGATTGCGGTATTCGATGCGGTCGAACTCCAGATCGACGCCGGGCAGCAGGAAGGCGTCGCGATCCCAGCCGGACGTGCCCCACACACGCAGCGGAATTCGCCGATACTGCGACGGCGGCAGCTGCTGCGCGATGTCCGAGCTGATCGAGATGACTTCACCGCCCGTGTCGACGACGAAATAGGCCGGATGGCGGTCGTTGAGCAGACCGCGCACCATCGCCAGCCGGTGAATCCGCATCGGCAGGCGGTGATCAGCCTCGAAGGGCGGCAGCTTGCTGCCGATCGTCAACAGCCGCTGTCCGTAGTCGATCGTCATCGACAACCCGATCGCGAGCGGCGAGAAGCTTTCGCTTTCCGGCCGCGGCATGCCGCGAAGCGCGGGCGACTTGACGAGGACAGGCACGTTCCGCACCTGCAGCGTGCCGAGGTCCAGCGACTGGATCCGCGCCAGCTGCAGGCCGCGCACGCCAATCTCGCCGACACCGGCGCTGAGGGTATAGGTCACCGGCCGCACGCGGTGGCGCCGCGCCGAATCCGCCGAGATGATCGTCTCCTCCGATCCGGTGTCGAGGACGAAATCCTGGGCGTTGCTGCCGTTGATGCGCGCACGAACGATCACCTTGTCGTTGACGATGCGGAACGGCAGCGTGTGCAGCACGGCGCGATCCTCTGCATCGATCTCGACCGGCCGGACGCCCTTGAACGAGTCGAGGAATTCCACCTGGGCGCGCGCCCACGCCGCCTTGTCGCTGCGATCCTTGTTCGGCAGCAGGTTGATATAGCTGCGCAGCGCGGCGGCGGCGTCGTCGTAGCGATACATGCGCTCGTAGAGCTCACCCAGCAGCGCGTGGATCTCGCCGTCGCGAGGCGCGGCCGCCGACGCGGCGAGGGCCATGTCGAGCGCTTCGTCGAGCTTGCTGATGGTCCCCAGCGAGCGCGCGCGTCCGAACAGGGCGCGCGGCGATTCCGGCGTCCGCTGCGATGCCCGCTGGTACGCGGCATCCGCATCGTCGAACCGCCCCGAGGCCCAAAGCGCGTCGCCGTACAAGGAAATGCCCTCGGCGTCCACATCCGGACGCGCGTACAGCAATTCGGCGGTCTCGCGGGCGGCGGCGAACTCGGCAATCCGCAGCGCCGCGCGAACCTTGCCTTTGCGGGCGCGTGTGGCGAGCGCTGCGTCGCCGGCCTGCGCGGCGCGATCGAACGCCTCGGCCGCCTCGCGGTAGCGCGATTGCTCGAAGAGCAGGGTTCCGACCTGGTACTGGAGTTCCGCGTCGGCGCCGGTGTCGGCGCGCAGCACGAACGTCGCGGCCAGAACGAGCGCAGCAATGAGCGCCGCGCGGAGGGGGTTCAGGCCTGCTGGAAAAAGTCGGCGTTCACCGCGATGAAGCTCTTCCACTTTTCTGGCGTCTCATCGAGAGCAAAAATCGCTTCCACCGGGCAGGCCGGGACGCATGCGCCACAATCAATGCATTCGTCGGGGTGGATGTAGAGCATCTCCGCCGACTGGAATTGCGGCTCGTCCTTCCTGGGGTGGATGCAATCGACAGGGCACACATCGACACACGCAGTGTCCTTGGTGCCAACACATGGTTCACAGATGATGTAAGCCAAGGTGCAGAGTATACCCCGCCTCCTTGTTGCCGCCAGTCTCATTGCCGTGCCCGCGCTGGTCAGCGGAGCCGATCGCGTCGCATGGCGGGATGCGCCGGAGTACGTCCGACTCATCGCACCTGCAAATCAACGTAAGTCGTATTCGATTTCCGTAACGGAAGCGCCGCTGGTGGACGTTCTGGCACTGATCACGGCCGATCCCTCGGCAGTCGCGACGCCAGGCGCCTGGCAGCCGCGGAACGAATCGCCCCAGGACGCGTTCGGAACCGCCGGCCTGTACAACCGGTGGCTGGCCGCCGCTTTGTACGGCAGCCGGCAGCCCCGCGTCGCGCGCGGCGCCCGCATGGACCGCGGCCGCATCGTCGAAGCGTGGACGCTGGTCTCCCCTTACCCGTCTGCCGACCTCGCCACGCTGCATCCGGGTACGATGAGGCTTATTCTCAAGGTGCCATGAGCTTCACCTGCGCTCGCATCGTTCGCGCGGCGGCGTTTGTCGCGGCGCTGCACGTCAGCGGCAGCGCTCAGGCGCAGACCGTCCCGTCGGAACCGCTGACGTTCGGCGCCGGCCGCGTTGTCGTCGGCGGTGATGCCGCGGTCGCGGCTGCGCCGGAGGACGAGGGCTTCTTCAACTACAGCGACTACGAACAAACCACGCTTCGCCAGATTCGCGTCGGGATGAGCGCGCTCGTGCGGCTGTCCGACCGCGTCTCGTTTCTCGGCGAGCTGCGATCCGAGAACTTCGAGTACGTGAGCGTGTTTGGACTGTATGCGCGAATCCGCCCTATCCCGGACCGCTCCCTCGACGTGCAGATCGGACGCATTCCGCCGACCTTCGGCAGCTCGTCGCGGCGAAGCTACGGCCACGACAACCCGCTCATCGGCTCTCCGCTCGCCTATCAATACCTGACGTCGCTGCGCGCCGACAGCACGCCGGCGAGTGTGGAGGAACTACTGGCGATGCGTGGCCGCGGATGGTTGTCCGAGTATTCGGTTGGCAATCGGCACCCCGATCGCGGGGTGCCGCTCGTCAGCGCGTTTACGTGGGATACGGGCGTGCAGGTGTCCACGAGCTGGAAGATCCTGAAGGCGGCCGTCGGGGTCACCAACGGCACCGCGTCGAACCCGAGGGTCTCCGACGATAACGGGGGCAAGCAGATCGCGGTGCGGGCCACCGTCACACCCGCCGTCGGACTGATCATCGGCGGATCGATGGCCCAGGGCGAATTCCTCGACCGGCGTGTCCGCGCACTGCTGCCGGAAACAGAGCACGACTACGATCAGCGGGCGGCTGAAATCGATGTGGAATACTCGCGCGATCACTGGGTGGCGCGAGCGGAAATGGTGTTGAGCCGATGGACGATGCCGCTGGGAACGGGCGGCGCCGCCGCGACGCTTCGCGCGGCCGCCACCGCGGTCGAAGGGCGCTATAGCTTTGCCCCGGGTTGGTACGGAGCAGCCCGGTTCGAACACCTCGGCTTCAATCGTGTGACGACGGCAACACACACGGACGAATGGGAAGCGCCCGTCAGCCGTCTCGAAGTGGGCGGCGGCTATTACGTGCAGCGCAATCTGATCGCCAAGACGTCGCTGCAGTTCAACCGGCGCGATGGAGGCCGAGTGACACGCTCCCAGCTGCTGGCGGTGCAGCTGCTCTACTGGTTCTGACGTGCGTCTGCGCATTCCCGCCGCATCGTGCCTCGCACTGGCCCTGCTGCTGACGACGGCAACGTCGCCGGCACAGCCGAGACTCGGCGCGATTCGCGGCCGCGTCGACGTGCAGCGCGTCATCATCCCCGCCGAACGCCGGCCGAACCCGGCCGACCTCGGCACTCCTCCGCCGCGCGAGATTCCCGACCTGCGCCGCGCGGTGGTCTACCTCGAAACGGCGCCCGATGCGGCACTCGAGTCGCGCGAGCTCGTGCGTGCGCGAATGGACCAGCGCAACGAGACATTCCTGCCCCATGTGCTCACCATCGATCAGGGAACGCTCGTCGATTTTCCGAACAACGACGCCACGTACCACAACGTGTTTTCGCTGTCGAGGACGAGGAAGTTCGATCTCGGGCGGTATGCCCGCGGGAAATCCAAGTCCGTCAGGTTCGAGCGCGCGGGCGTGGTGCGCATCTTCTGTGACATCCACTCGCACATGAGCGCCTTCGTGCTCGTGTTCAGCCATCCGTATTACGCGAAGGCAGAGGTGGACGGGCGCTACAGGATCGACAACGTGCCGCCGGGCACCTACACCGTCTCCGCGTGGCACGAAGGCGAGGTCCGTGAAACCAAGACCGTCACGGTTCCGCCCCAGGGCGGCGACGTCGATCTGGACTTCGTCGTCCAATGATGCGTGTCACGTCGTCGCTGACGAACCGGATCTTCCTCACCTCCACGCTCCTCGCCGTGCTCGCGCTCGGCTTTGCGCTGTATTTCGTCAATGCGCGCGTTGCCGCGGAGGCGGAAGCCGACCTCAGACGAAGCGTGACCGAGACGGCGACGCTGATCGATCGGCGGCAGCAGGACCTGACCGAGTCTTTCACCGCGGTGGCGCAGCTCGTTGCGGAGGTGCCGCAGCTGAAGGCAGCGGTGGATACCGGCGATCCGCGTACGGTCCAGCCGGTCGCAAAAGAGTACCTCGCACCGTTGGTGGAGCTCTACGTCGTCACCGGCCGCAGCGGTGCGGTACTCGCCACGTCCCATCCGGACGTGACGGATCTGAGCGCAACACGATTCCCTCCGGGCTCCGTGGATCGGGTGTCGACATGGACAACGCACGAGCGCGGGCTGATACAGGTCATCAGCGTCCCCTTGTTCATCGACGCCGGCGGCGTACGGGAAGTACTCGGGCGCCTCTCGATCGGATTCTTCGTGGACGACGCTGTCGCCTCGCGGATGCGCGACCTCACCGGGAGTCAGCTGGCCTTCGTCGCCGACGGTCGCGTGCTGGCCTCGTCGCTCCCCGTGCCGGAGCGCCCGGCCCTGGCTGCGCATGTGACGTCGGGGGGCATGTTCAACGTGCAGCTCGGCGACGAGGAGTACCTGGCGCTTGCCCGCCCGATGACCACCGTCGGCCAGAAAGCCGCCGCCCGGACGTTGACCGTGGTCATGCGATCCCGCACGGAGCGCCTGCGCGTCCTGCGCACCCTCCGCGCCGGGCTCGGCGGCATCCTGCTCGTGACCGTGCTGCTCGCCACGGTCCTCAGCTATCTGGTGGCCCGCACGATGACGCGGCCGCTCGCGGCGGTGACGAGCGCGATGCGTGACGTCGCCGCCACCGGCGACCTGACGCGGAAAGTCACCGTCCGCAGCCGCGCGTGGGACGACGAGGATGCGCGGCTGCTGGCCTCCTCGTTCAACACGCTGACCGATTCGATCGCGCGCTTCCAGCGCGAGGCGGCGCACAAGGATCGCCTGTCCTCGCTCGGCCGCCTGTCGGCCGTGATCGCGCACGAAATACGGAATCCGCTGATGATTATCCGGGCCTCGCTGGCATCGCTCTGGCGCGAGGAGGTCTCGGCCACCGAGCGGCGGGAGGCGCTGGCGGACATCGACGAGGAGACGAAGCGTCTGAACCGCATCGTCACGGAAGTCCTCGATTTCTCGAAGCCGATCAGGTTTGAGCTTGGCGAAGTGCAGGTCAACGACGTCTGCCGGGCATCGTCCACGGCGGCGTGGGCGGGCAGCAGCGCACCGCCGGTGCAGCTCGATCTCGATCCGCAGATTCCGCCGGTCACCACGGACGGCGAGCGCCTGCGCACCGCGTTCGTCAACATCCTGACGAACGCCCGCCACGCCGTCGAAGCCGTCGCCGCAAACGGGTCGGCGCCGGCGGTCACGCTCAGCACACGGCGGCATTCAGACCGGATCTCGGTGACGGTGCGGGACCGCGGTCCCGGCATCACCATGGAAGACATGGCGCACATCTTCGATCCGTTTTTCACCACGCGGCGCGCCGGCACCGGGCTGGGGCTGCCGATCGCGAAGAACATCATCGACGGCCTGGGGGGATCGCTGTCGATCGACAGCTGGCCCAACGCCGGCACTGAAATCCGCATCGAGATTCCGCTCGTCAGCGTGGAGCCGGCATGAGCGGACCTCGCGGCGCCGTCCTGCTCCTCGACGACGAGGAAAAGATCCTGAAGCGGCTGGGCCGCGCGCTCCGCGACGATGGGCACGATGTGGTCGAAGCCGGATCGGCGCGTGACGCGCAGCGCCAGCTGACGCAGCGCCCATTCGATCTGTTCGTCGTCGACAACGTCATGCCCGGCGTGACCGGCCTCGAGCTGCTGCGCGATGTGTTCTCGTCGATCCCGGACACGGAGCGGCCCCAGGTAGTCATGATGACCGCCCATGGATCGACGCAGATCGTCCGTGAGGCCTTCAAGCTCGGGGTCGAGGATTTTCTCGAAAAACCGTTCGAGCTGGACGAACTGATCGGACTGGCGCGGCGCGCCGTGCGCAGCCGCCGGCTGCAGAGCGAGAAGCAGTACCTGATCAGCGAGCGCGACGCCGAATTCAACCACTACGGCATCGTTGGACGAAGCCGGGCGATGCAGGAGGTGATCACACGCGCCGAGCTGGTGGCGGAGACGAAAAGCACGGTGCTGATCACGGGCGATACGGGCACGGGCAAGGAAATGGTCGCCCGGCTGATTCATCATCGCAGCGCGCAGCGCGAGATGCCGTTGATCAAGGTGAATTGCGCCGCAATTCCGGACACGCTGCTGGAATCGGAACTGTTCGGGCACGTGCGCGGCGCCTTCACCGGCGCCACCATGACCAAACGCGGCAAGTTCGCGCTGGCCGACGGCGGCTCGATTTTTCTCGATGAAATCGGCACGATGTCGCCGGCGGTGCAATCGAAGCTGCTGCGTGTGCTGCAGGAGCGGGAGTTCGAGCCACTTGGCGCGGAGCGCACACAGCGCGTCGACGTTCGCGTCATCGCCGCGACCAATCGCGACCTGAAGCAGATGGTGTCCGACGGCAAGTTTCAGGAGGATCTGTACTATCGGCTGAACGTCATCCCGATCGAAATTGCGCCGTTGCGGGAGCGCCGCGAAGACATCCCCGTCCTGGTCGAGCACTTTGTCGAGAAGCACCGACAGCGCACCGGCAAGAAGATCGACCGCGTGGACGAGGGTGTCACGGCGGCGCTCGAACGCTACGACTGGCCGGGCAACGTCCGCGAGCTCGAAAACACCATCGAACGGGCGGTCGTGCTGACGACCGGCACCGTCATCAACGCGTCGGCGATCTCGCTGGTCGGCGCGACGTCGTCATCGTCATCCGGCCTGCCGTCGATGCGTCTGCACCAGAATCTGGAATGGGTGGAGCGCGAAACGATCAGGCGCGCGATCGAGCAGGCCGGCGGGGTCAAGAAAGACGCCGCCGAGCTGATGGGCATCAGCCAGCGCGCCCTCAGCTACTACCTCGCCAAGTACCGAATTGATTAAGGCACCGCTAAAGCGGTGCCCTACGCCCTGTAACTGTAGGGCGCCCCTTCAGGGGTGCCGCCGGTTTCCAATCCCGTAGCCGCTTACATCGGCGGTAACGCCGCCGCACGCCCGACGTCGGATTTCATACGGTTTCCGTCCGCTTGACGGGGCATCGCGCTTGCTCCGGCGTCAGCCGGGATGGTGTCTCGGAGAATCTCACGCGCCCGCTGCTGGCGGATGCTGATGCTGTCCGCCTGCATGGCGGCAACGTTCGCGATCGGAGATCGTCCCTCCTCCGCTCAGACCGCCGAGCCGCGTGTCGTCCCCATCGTCGCGCGACGATTCGCGTTCGAACCGTCGCAGATCGAGGCGACGGTCGGTGAGCGGCTGCAACTGGTCATCACGTCTGCCGACGGCGTTCACGGCGTCGAGATCAAGAAATTGAAAATCAAGAAGGAGGTCCCGCGCGGCGGGGAGGCTGTGACTATCGACTTCACGGCGACCACCGAGGGGAGTTTTCCGATCCTGTGCTCCGAGTACTGCGGCAACGGCCACAACGACATGACCGGCATGCTGATCGTCCGCAGCGCGGCGGACGCAAGCCGATGAGCGCGCGGCGCTTCGTCCTTGCGCTGCTGCTGGCGCTGTCGGCGGCCGGCACCGCCTTCGCCCAGAATCCGCCGGTTCCTCCCGCCGACGACATCGATCTGGACCCGAACCCGTCGCAGCCGGATTTCGCGCTCGTCAACCTGCCGACGACACTGCGGCTGCCGCGGATGAAGAGCGCGTTTCGCGTGACACACCGGTTCATCCGGCCGCTCGGCCAGGACGATTTCGGGTCGCTGGCGGAGGATCTCTTCGGCCTCGACAACGGCGCCATCATCGGCCTCGAATACCGGTTCGGTCTGATGAGCGGACTGCAGGCCGGCATCCTGCGAACCAGCGACCGCACGATCGAGTTCTTCGGCCAGTACAACCTGCTCAACCAGCGCAGCGGCGCGGTCGTCGGAGTCGGGGTGCTGGCATCCGTCGACGGCACCAATAATTTCCGCGACAGCTACTCGCCTGCCCTGGGTATCGCGATTTCGCGCGAGCTGGGCGACCACGGCGCCGTCTACGCCGAGCCGGTCTGGGTGCACAACTCGAATCTCGACGATCGTGCGGGTGACGACAACTCGTCGTTTCTGGTCGGACTGGGCGCGCGGCTGCGCGTGCGGCCGACCGTCTATCTGACCGGTGAGTTCACGCCGCGCGCGGGCTATTCACCGGGCGTGCATCAGGGCTCGTTCGCCATCGAGAAGCGCGCCGGCGGACATGTGTTTCAGCTGAATTTCTCGAACGGCTTCGGCAACACGATGGGCCAGCTCGCCCGCGGCGGCACGTCGAACGACAACTGGCATCTGGGTTTCAACATTTCGAGGAAGTTCTTCTGATGTGGAGCCGAATCCTGGTCAACACGGCGATTGCCACCGCGCTCGCCATGGCGTTTGCCGCCTGTGGCGGAGGCGGCGGATCACCAACCTCGCCGAGCGGCGACGACGGACCCGTTGCCGCGACGATCGTCATCGACGCCACCGGGACCGTGACCCCGAAGGACGTGGCCGTTCCCGTCGGATCGCGTGTGACATTCACGAACAACCATTCAAGCGCGCACGACATGAACTCCGATCCGCATCCGGCGCACACATTGTGCACGTCGCTGAACGTCGGCTTGATCAGCGCGGGCCAGAGCCGTACGAGCCGCAACCTGGACACGGCTCGCGTGTGCACGTATCACGACCACATCAACGAAACGAACACCGCGTTGACGGGGACGATACGGGTTCAGTAACGCAACACCCAACTCCGTTATTGGGCGGTTTCACCCGGTTTCAGTTCGAGCACGTCGACGCCGCGCGGAACCAGCTTCCTGAGTTCGGCGGGCGTGCCGGTGAGCAGCGGGAACGTTCCCCAATGCATCGGCACGACCTGGCGAACACCGAGGAACTCGCAGGCCTTCGCGGCGGCAGCCGGATCCATGGTGAACCGGTCGCCGATTGGCAGGAACGCGATTTCCGGCTTGTACATCTCTCCGATCAGCCGCATGTCACCGAAGAGGCACGTGTCGCCCGAGTAATAGATCGATCGGCCGTCCTCGAGGGTCACCACATAGCCGGCCGGTTCGCCCATGTAGACCATCTGCCCGTTATCCACATATCCGCTGCTGTGGCGCGCGTCGGTCATCGTGACGCGCAGCCCCGCGGCGGTCTGCGAGCCGCCCTTGTTCATCGGCGAGGTGTTCTGAATGCCCTTGCGGCCGAGCCAGTCGCACAGCTCGAAGATGCCGACCACTACCGCACCGCTGTCGCGGGCGCACAGGAGAAGGTCTTCAATGTGATCGAAATGGCCGTGCGAGACCAGGATCAGATCGGCCTGTGGCGGCTTCTTCATCGCCTCGGGACAGGACGGATTGCCGGTCAGCCAGGGGTCGAACAGAACGCGTTTCCCACCAGGCGTACGCAGAAGAAAGGTGGCGTGCCCGAACCAGGTAATCGCCAGCGTGTCCATGCGCCTGGATTATGTCTCAGCGCCGTTTCGCGCATCGTCGGTCATCCGCGTTCGTCCGATAAAATAGGCGTCAGTGTCTGTCGAGGCGCCGCTTGAATTCGTGAGGCCGCGCGAGCCGAAGCCCGAGTGGCTGAAGGTCCGTGCTCCGGGGTCCGAGAACTACCTCCGCCTCAAGGGCATCATGCACGACCTGAAGCTCAACACGGTCTGCGAGGACGCCCACTGCCCCAACATCGGCGAGTGCTGGCATCACGGTACGGCGACGTTCATGATTCTGGGAGACGTCTGCACGCGCGCCTGTGCGTACTGCGCCGTCGCTCACGGGCGGCCGAACGGGCTCGACACCGCGGAACCGGCGCGCGTGGCCGAAGCGGTGACCCGCATGCGGCTCCAATACGCAGTCATCACGTCGGTCGACCGTGACGATCTCGCCGACGGGGGCGCCGCGATGTTCGCCGAGACGATCAGCAGGACGCGGGCGCGCGTGCCGGAATGCCGGATCGAAGTCCTCATCCCCGACTTCCAGGGGATCGAATCGTCGCTGCGCACCGTGCTCGACGCAGGCCCGGACGTCCTCAACCACAACATCGAGACGGTTCCGCGGTTGTATCGAATGGCGCGCTCCGGCGGCCGCTACCCGCGGTCGCTCGAGCTGCTCGATCGCTCCCGGCGGTATCGGCCGGACATCGCCACGAAGACCGGAATCATGGTCGGGCTGGGTGAGGAGCACGACGAGATCGTCACTGTTTTCGACGACCTGCGGAGGGTGGGCGTGTCGATCCTGACGATCGGCCAGTACCTGCGGCCCTCGCCCAGACACGCGCGGATGGCGCGCTACTATCACCCCGACGAATTCGCTGCGCTCAAGCGCATCGCGCTGGACACGGGCTTCGTGCACGTCGAGTCTGGTCCGCTGGTGCGCTCGTCGTATCATGCGCACGAGCAGGCCGACGCCTTCCGCGCCAGCCAGATCAGCTGATCCGGACAAAGTTCAGGAACTCGTAGAGGCCGACCTTCACGTCGGCCTTTCAGGAGGCTCGACATGACGTCTTCCCCTTCCCGCCGTGATTTTCTTGCTTTGCTGTCGATGCTTCCCCTCACTGCCGCTGCGCCGGCACTCGCGCAACAGACGATGCCGGCCCGGCGTATACCGGGATCCGGTGAGATGCTGCCGGTCATCGGCCTCGGGTCGAGCAAGGTCGTCGAGGAGATTGCGAAGAACGGCGACGATCCGCTGCGGCAGGTGCTGCGGACGCTCGTGGGACAGGGCGGCAAGGTCATCGACACGTGGCCTCGGAACCCGGCCAACGATGCGCGCTTTGGCGCGGTCATCAACGAGGCGGAGTTCGGCGGCCGGCTGTTTGTGACGAGCAAGATCGATCGCGCTGGCAAGGACGCGGGCGTCGCGCAGCTCCGCGAGGCGCACAAGAACTACGGACGGAAGGTGCTCGACCTCGCGCAGATCTTCAGCCTGACCGACCTGGAGACGCACTGGCCGACGCTGCGCGAGTGGAAGGACTCCGGAATGGCGCGCTACATCGGCGTCACCGTTTCCGAGCCGCGGCGGCACGCGGACCTCGAGAGCTTCCTCAAGCGTGAGCGCCCCGACACGACGCAGGTGAACTACTCGATCACGGAACGGGAGGCCGAAGATCGGCTGATTCCGCTGGCCGCCGACCGCGGCGTGGCCGTCATCATCAACCGGCCCTTCATGAACGGCGCGTACTTCAAGCGCCTCGAGGGTCGTCCGCTCCCGCAGTGGGCGGCCGAGATCGGCTGTTCCACCTGGGCGCAGTTTTCGCTCAAGTACATCCTCTCCAACCCGCGCGTGACCGTCGTGCTCACGGAAACGAGCAATCCGAAGCACATGGCCGAAAACGCGCAGGCCGCATTGGGCCCGATGCCCGACGAGAACGTTCGCAAGCGGATGCGCGAGTTCATCGCCACGGTGTGAGGTCACGGAGGGCGGCGGAGGAAGACGGATTTCACAAACTGCTTGAACCACGAACGACACGACGATCACGAAGGCCACGAACAGATGTGGGCCCGTTCGTCTCCGTTTCTTCGTTCCTCCGTGTGAAACCGTGACCTCCGCCACCTCAGTTCCCTCCCGTACTTGACACGAATCTTACAAAATGTAAGATCAGCAACCCATGAGCGAAATACGCCTCCCCTCGATCTCGAGCACGGAGTCGCTCCTGCTCGACTTGCTGGAACATCGCGAGCGATTTGGGCTCGAACTGGTCGATGCGTCCGGAGGCAAGGTCAAACGCGGCTCGGTCTATGTGACTCTGGCGCGCATGGAGGCCAAAGGCTTCGTTGAATCCCGGCAGGAGGACCGCCAGCCGGGTGCCATCGGGCTGCCGCGCCGGCTGTATCGGGCCACGCCCTACGGGCTGAAGGTACGCGACGCGTACCGGATCCTGCGCGACGCGCTGGCCCTCAAACCGGTGGAGGCGCAATGAGCTTCTTCATCGGACGAATCGAATCGCTGTCGTCGCGCTTTCTGACCGAGCGATCGCATGAGTTGATCGTCGCACCGGCGATCGCCGACATGCAGCACGACGCCAACTCCGGCAACCTGGTCTCCGCCGCGCGGGCGCGCGCCTCCGTCCTCGCCGCTTTCGGCGGCGCGCTGTACGACGAGTTGACCGCCGACGCGAGCCTCCTCAAGATCGCCGCGTTAATCCTGATTCCGGCGTGCTATTACACGTTCTTGATCTACCTGTGCCAGCCGCAGGCGGCGCTGTATGTCCAGGCGAATTTTGGCCGTCTGGTCCTGCCCGCGGCGATCGCGCTGCTGTCGATGCCGCCCGTTCTCGTCTGCTGCTGGCCCGAACGAACGCGACGTCGGACGCTGCAGTCGGACACCCTTCGACGTTGCTCAGGGCAGACGGCCGATGCCTGAGCTGCGCGCCCGCGGCCTCACCAAACACTTCTCCGGCGTCATCGCCGTCCGGAATGTCGACTTCACACTTCAATCAGGCGAGATCGTCGGCTACCTCGGACCGAACGGCTCCGGCAAGACGACCACGCTGCGCATGGTCGCCGGCCTCGTCGATCCCTCGTCCGGGCGCGTCGAGTGCGACGGCCGCAACGTTCGCGACGATCTGATCGCGTTCCGCCACCAGCTAGGGTACGTTCCTGAGGAACCATATCTGTATCCGTTCCTCTCCGGGCGCGAGTATCTGGAGCTGATCGGCCGCGTCCGTGAGATCCCTGACCGGCTGCTGACGATGAAGATCGACGGGTTCCTGGAGCTGTTCAGCCTGACCGGCGCGGCGGATCAGACCATTGCGTCGTATTCCAAGGGCATGCGGCAGAAGATCGTCATTTCCGCCGCGCTCCTCCACGATCCGTCGGTCATCCTGTTCGACGAGCCGGAGTCCGGCCTCGACGTCACCACCACGCTCGTCCTCCGGCACTTGATCCGTCTGCTGGCGGAGCGCGGCAAGGCGGTGCTCTACAGCTCGCACATCCTCGAAGTGGTCGAGCGCGTGTGCTCCAGGGTCATCGTGCTCTACCAAGGCGCCGTCGTTGCCGACGACTCCGTCGAACACCTGCAGGCGCTGATGTCGCGGAGCTCGCTCGAAGGCGTCTTCTCACAGCTGGTGATCAAGGAAGATCCGGCGCGGATCGCCAGCGATCTCGCGGCGGTGGCCGCGCTCGGGAGCTAGACGGCCATGCGGGCGACGAGCATCCACTCGACGCTCACGCGCCACTTCATCCGCCGTTTTCTCGAAAACGATCTGATCTCGCCGGAGGCGGACCGGTCGCAACTGCTGGCCGTCGTCGGCGCCGCCCTGTTCTCGGTCACGCTCCTGATATCGCTGTTCATGTCGTTCGCCTATATCGGGCTGCCGCGGACGCCGTCCCAGCTCGCCCTGTCGGCGCTGAACGACAGGTATTTCTACATCTCGCTGTCGATGGTCGTGAGCGCGCTGCTCGCCGTCGCGCAGTGGGATTCGCTCGTGGTCGACGTCCGCGATGCGGCGATCCTGGAACCGCTCCCTGTGCGTCCGACGACGATCCGGCGCGCGAAGCTGGCCGCCGTCGCCATCCTCGGCGGCGCGGCCGCGCTCGTCGTGAATCTGATGCCGACGCTCGTGTTCCCGTGGCTGCTGGTGTATCACACGCGGATGTCCGTCACCGCGATGCTGGCACTGATGGCCACCCACGCGATCGTGACCATTGCCGCCGGGGCAATCGCCTACGTGACGATCATCGCCCTCCGGGAGACGCTGGCCGCGGTGCTGCGGCCTCGAACGCTGGCCGCTGTGTCTCCGCTCGTCCAGGGTTCACTGATCGTGGCGCTGGGGAGCGCGCTCCTCCTAATCCCGCCCTCGTCCGATCGCATCGCGCAGCGCGTGCTCAGCGACGCACACGTGTGGTCACCCCCGCTGTGGTTCCTGGGTGTGTACGAAGTGATGGCCGGCGACATCGTGCGGCACGCGCCGCGATCGCCCGCCGTGCGGCCGCGCGTGCTCGCCGCTGAACCGTCAGCGGCCAAGGCGTACGACCGCAGAAAGTCGCAATTCGAGGCATTGGCCCGCCGGGCCGCGACGGCGTCCTGGCTCGTGATGCTGGTCGCCGCGGCCGCGTATTCATGGAACGCCCGGCGATTTCCCTCCGCCGCGCTGGTGCCGTCGCGCCGCCGGGCGCGCTGGCACGCGGGACGGCGGCTGGTGCAGATGCTGATCGCCCGCGGTCAGACGATCCGCGCCGGCTTCTTTTTCACGCTCGCTGCCGTCTGGCGCAGCAACCTCCATCGCCTGACGCTCGCCTGCGCGGGAGCGGCCGGCGTCGCCGCAGCGGTCGTCACGCTTTCAGGCCTCGACCTGGAGGGTGTATCGGGTGCGCGCGCCGTCCCGACCGGAGTGTTTGCCATTCAGCCGATGTTTTACGGCGCGCTGCTGGTGGCGTTCAGGCACGGCATCCGTGTGCCTGCCGAATTGCGGGCAAACTGGGCCTTCCAGCTCGCGTGGCGCGATCGCGGGCGCCAGTTCCTCACCGGCGTGAGACGCGCCGCGCTTGCCGGAGTCGTGATTCCCGCCCTGCTCGTCGTGCTGCCGCTCTTCGCGTACCTTCTTGGACTTCCGCTTGCGCTCGCTCACGCCGCCCTCGGGCTTGCCGGTGCCGCCGTCGTCCTCGAGGTGCTGCTGTTCTCGTACGAGAAGGTGCCGTTCACGTGCACCTATGTGCCCAGTGAAAACCTCAAGGCCTTTGGCATCCCGTATGTCGTCGCTTTTTTAATCGGCGCATCGATATTCGCGGGGATGGAGCGTGCCGCGCTTCAGGACCCGTTGGCCTGGCTGCGCCTGGTCGGCCTGCTCGTCCTGATCACCGGCGGGCTTCGTGTGGCCTCGTTGCGGCGCACGAGCCGGCCACCAGTGGACTTCGACGAAGCTCCTACCACAACACAGCGACTGGGGCTGCACACATGAAGCGCGTTGGTATCGGAGTGACGGGATTCCTCGTCGTGCTTGCTGCATTCGCCGGTGCTCAGGCGCCATCCACCCCGACGTTCGAGGTCGCGTCGGTCAGGACGAATCGATCGGGCGCGCCGCTGCAGATACTGCCGACGCTTCAGCCCGGCGGACGTGTATTCGCGATCAACCTGCCGTTGCGTGAGTTCATTCAGGCCGCGCACGGGCTGCGGGACAACCAGCTGCTTCTCGCGTCGCCGCTGGCCGAAGCGCGGTTCGATCTCGAAGCACGGGCGGGCGGCAGCGCCACGCCTGAACAGGCGGCGGCAATGTTGCGCGCGCTGCTCATCGAGCGCTTCAGCCTGAAGACGCACGGTGAAACGCGCCAGCTTCCGGTGTACACGCTCGAGCGGGTCAACGCCACCCGTCTTGGCGCGCAAATCAAGCCGTCAGGGCCCGAGTGCGCACCGCTGACGATTCCGAGCGGGCCCGCAGCGCCGCCACCACCGCCACCCCCGCCGCCGTCGATGGCAGGCTTGCGGCTGGGCCCGCGGGAAGACGGCGCGAGCTGCCCGTCGATGTTCTTTCCCGGCACCTGGTCGATGCGATCGATGAGCATGCGAGCCTTCGTCCGTGCTCTCGAACGTCTGGTCCGCCGCGCCGTCGTGGATGGGACCGGATTGACCGGAGAATTCGACCTCGATCTCACGTATACGCCGGAGAGCTTCGAGGTTCCATTCGCCGGAAATGTCCTCGGCGGGACGGTCGGAGGCCCCGAGGGGTTCGGGCCTGGAGCGCCACAGCGCACCGGGCCATCCGTGTTCACCGCCCTGCGCGATCAGTTAGGCCTGCGGCTTGACGCTGGCCGGGCGCCCGTGGACGTTCTCGTCGTCGACGACGTGCGCCAGCCCAAGGAGAACTGACGTGCGGATTCGTGTTGCCCTGATCTGCCTGCTCTTCGTCATCACGTCGCTCGTGCAGCTCATCGCGCAGCGTCCGCCGGCCTTCGACGTGGTCTCGGTCAGGAGGTACCAGCCGGATGGAAGCGGGCGGGTGGATGATGCCATCAGCATTTTTCCGGGCGGGCGGCTCAGCGCTCCCGGCGCAACGCTCCAGGGTCTGATCACCACGGCGTACGGTCTCCTCGATATTCAAGTCGTCGATAGTGGCCGCATGCTCGGCTCCGCTCGCTATGAGATTGAGGGACGCACCAAGCCGGACGTCAGCCTTGTAGACGCCCGCGTGATGCTGCGAACGCTGGTGACCGAGCGGTTCGGCCTGGTGACGCATCGCGAGTCGCGGGAGTTGCCCGTCTACGTGATGACGATCGACAGGAAGCCGGGCCCTCAGCTGCGTCCGTCAGGCCCCGAATGCGCGATGCCCAAAGGTCCGAACGGAGCACCGCCGCCGCCCCCGCCACCTGGCGGCCCCACGGCCGGGCGCATCCTGAGTCTCAACGGCTACGCCTCTCGAGGCGGTGCGCTGTTCTTCAACAGCACGAACGGCGGGCACTGGTCGCTCAGGGAAATGACGATGGCGCGATTTTCGGAACGCCTCGTCGGGTTCGTCGGCCGACCGGTCCTCGATCGTACCGGGCTCGACGGTGCGTTTGATATCGACCTGACCTACACGCCCGACAACCCGGTAGTCGATACGTCGAACGCGCCGAACGCACCATCACTGATCACCGCCCTGCGCGAGCAGCTCGGTCTCCGCCTCGAATCGACGCGGGCGCCGGTCGACGTGCTCGTGATCGACAGCGTGCAGACGCCGACGGAGAACTGAATCCCACCGCAGGGAGGTTACGGAGGGAACGGTCTCACAGGAGCAACGAAGGAACGAAGACGAACGGAGTTTCTTGATCTTTTTAACCAAGGTCACGAAGGACACGAAGACCACGAA
>JBOGIQ010000008.1:0-49614 GCA_050742535.1 Vicinamibacterales bacterium
GCCGTGCGGCGGCGGGCGACTCGCGCGCGCAGGCGGAAGCCGCGGCGGCCGCGGACAAGCTGCGTCAGGCGCAGCGCAGCCTGGAGCGTGGGCAGGCGCAGCGGACGCAGCAGGCAATCGAGGACGCGATACGGAGAGCCGATCAGCTCGCCGGACAGCAGCGCGAGATTGTCGACCAGACACGCAAGCTTCCTCAGGGGGCCGGACGCCAGCAGGCCGCACAGGAGATCACCGAGGACAAGGGCAAGCTGGAGCAGGGGCTGCGCCAGCTCGAGTCCGACATCAGCCGGGCCGCGCGCGATGCCAGTCGTGAAGAACGCGAAGCGTCACGCCGCCTGTCCGAGGCAGCCGACGAGATCCGCGACAACCAGCTCCCTGATCTGGTGCGTTACGCGGGGCAACTCATCAGCCGCCTGGGCGGCGGCGCGGAACGACAGATCAACGACGCCGAGCGGCAGATCAGCGAAGGCATCGACGGGGTTCGCGATGCGCTCCAGCAGGCACAGCGTGCGCTCGGTGCGGGTCAGCAGCGTAATGCTCAGGAAGAAAACGCCGATCGCGCGCGGCGTCTGGCGCGGCAGGCCGAGTCGCTGGCGGAGCGCACGCGCGAGGCCGCGCAGCGCGGTCAGCAGGGGCAACAGGGCCGCGACGGCCAGCAGGGCCAGGGCCAACAGGGCCAGGGTCAGCAAGGCCAGGGTCAGCAGGGTCAGGGTCAGCAGGGCCAGGGTCAGCAGGGCCAGGGTCAGCAGGGTCAGGGCCAGCAGGGCCAAGGCCAGCAGGGGCAGGGACAAGGCCAGGGTCAGGGGCAGGGTCAGAATGCCCAGAATGGTCAGCGCGGCGGAGATGGCCGGCTCGGTGAAGGCCTCCGCGACGGCGGCTTCGATGGCGGCGGCATCAACCGCGGCGGCGTCTATAACGGCACCTGGGGCGGCTGGTGGAACGGTGCTCGTCTGAGCGAGGAAGACATCCGCCAGCTGCGCAACGAAGCACGCCAGCTCGACGCCGACGCGCGCGAGCAGCTGGGGCGGGCGCGTGGTGTGGACGTCGACCCACGGCAGCTCGAGGAAGTGATGCAGGCGCTGCGGCAGATGCAGGACCCGCGCGTCTATCAGAACGTCGCCGAGCTCGCCCGGCTGCAGTCGATCGTGGCCGAGGGCCTGAAGAGGTTCGAGTTCGGCCTCCGCCGTAAGGTGGAAGGCGATCAGAACGCGCTGGCGCTGTCGGGCGGCGACGAGTCGCCGGAAGCGTACAAGAAGGCCAACGAAGAGTATTTCCGGTCGCTCTCGAAGGGCGCAAAATAGAGATAGAACGACCAACTCGTTGGGAGTTGGAAGTTGCCCATGTGCCAGCATGAAGCTCCGGACCCTCCTGGCCGCCGTGCTCGTCTTCTGCGTGGCCGCGACAGCCGCGGCGCAGTTCGGACGGGGCGCGTTTGGAGGGTTCGGGCGCGGCGCCCGTCCGAAGTTTCCAACCGCTGACACCTTCGGCCACGGCTTCAACTTCTGCCGCGGCATCTTCACCAGCGTGTATTCAGAGGCCGGCGGCTCCGGCTGGTCGACGGATTACCCGGACGCCGAGCTGAACTTCTCGATTCGCCTCTCCGAGCTGACCAAAACGCGGGTCGCGTTCGACCGCAGCCGCACGCCGGACTTCATCACCGTCCGCCTGACGGACGATGCCCTGTTCCAGTGCCCTCAGCTCCACATGGAGGACGTCGGCACGATCGAGTTCGACGACGACGAGATCACGGCGCTGCGGGCGTGGTTCCAGAAGGGCGGCTTCCTGTGGGTGGACGACTTCTGGGGCAGCCAGGCGTGGGCGCAGTGGGAGTCGGAGATCGAGCGCGTGCTGCCGCCCGCCGAGTACCCGATCGTCGACGTGCCGCTCGATCATCCGCTGTTCCGCTCGCAGTTCATCGTCACCGAATTCCCGCAGATTCCGTCGATCCAGTCGTGGCGGCGCAATCAGGACCTCACCTCGGAACGTGGTGTGGACAGCGAGGTTCCGGCACACAAGGCGATCTTCGACCGTCACGGCAACGTGATGGTGTTCATGACGCACAACACCGACATCTCCGACGCGTGGGAGCGCGAGGGCGAGGATCCGCGGTACTTCTACCAGTTCTCGCCCAAGGGATACGCCGTCGGCATCAACGTGATGCTGTACGCGATGACGCACTGACGCGATGCGTGTAGTGGCGACTACGGTCGTAATATGTGCAGTCGCGACCGCCGCCTATACGCAGGGGCGGCGGGTGTCGTCAGGCGTCAGGCAGGTGGCGCCCTACGACAGCCGGGTCGTCTTCACGCGCATCGCCTACAACGTCGGCTTGGGCGGCTTCGGCATGGGCAGCAACGCGTGGAACCACGATTACCCCGCAGCGGATCGGAACGTCGGCGCCATCCTCGACTACATCACCCACGCGCGAGTACGGCTCGACGGGACGAACGTGCTCACGCTCGACGACCCGGAGATCTTCCAGAACCCCGTGCTCTATGTCTGGGAGCCGGGCTTCTGGACGATCCGACCGAGCGAAGCGGAGAACCTGCGGAAGTACCTGCTGAAGGGCGGCTTCGTCATCTTCGACGACTTCGAGGGCCCCGACCACTGGGACAACATGACCGCGCAGGTGCGACAGGCGGTACCTGACCTCGAGTGGATCAGGATCGACGAACGGCACCCGATCTTCCACTCCTTCTACCGCATCGAGAAGCTGGATGTGCCCCACCCGTCGATGGGCGTGATTCCCGCGTATTACGGTCTGTTCGACAACAACGATCCGAATGGCCGCATGATGGCGCTGGCCAATCACAACAACGACATCGCGGAGTACTGGGAGTGGTCGGCGGAGGGGCTGTACAACCCCGACCCCACGAGCAACGCCTACCGGCTTGGCGTGAACTACTTCATCTACGCGCTGACGCACTGAACCTACTGAACCTACTGAACCTAATCCCCCACCACCACCCGCCACTGCTTGCTCGACCACTTCTGCGCGCCGGGAAGCAGTGCCTGCACCGTGCTGACGACCTCGGGCCACTTCTCCTCGTTGTAGTCGTCGCCGGACAGCCACCCGCCGGGCCGCACTTTCGGCAGCCATGCGGCGATGTCGGCGCGCAGGTGCTCGGTGTCATGGCGCGCGTCCAAGTGCACCCAGTCGATCGAGCGATCCGCGAACAGCCCGGCGGCCGTCACCGAGTCGGCGACGATCAGCGAGATCGCGTCGGCGAAGCCGCATTCGATGATGTTGCGATGCAGCGTGCCGGCGAACGTGCCGCCACCGTCCGCGACCGCGCCGCCGTGGAAGTCCTTCTGTTTCCACCCCTCCGGACCGCTGCCGCGGCAGGTATCGACGCCGACGATCGAGAAGCGCTTGCCGCTCTGCTGCACGACCTCACCCAGCGAGCAGATGCTCTTGCCGAGAAAGGTGCCGACCTCGACGAACCGGCTGCCCTCCGCGAAGTGCTGCACGGCTTCTTCCTGTCCCGACCGCCAGCGAAACCAGCCGTGGATGTCCGTCCAATGCACCCTGGGTCCTAAAGCCTGGGCCCTGCGGCCTGAGCCCTGATCCCTATTTTCCACACACCACCGGCGCTTTCCCCGGCAGCGTCCAGCGCGGATTCGCCGCGTCGACGAGCTGCTCTTCACGGAGTGTCCCGCCGCGCTTGCGGAGCGTCTCGACGACCACGTCGCGGACGAGGCCGATATCGCGCTCGATGGTGAAGCCTTCCTTCGGCGTGACCGGGGCGAAGATGGCGTCGCCGCCCGTGGCGAGGAAGTCGCTGGTGGCAATCAGCAGACGTTCGGTGTCGGCGATTGGCGCGCCGTTCGGCCGCAGCATCCCCACATTGACCGTCCCCCGCTCGCAGGTGACGCGCGCGTGCACCCCCGAGATGCCGACCAGTGCCGCGTTCCGCGCGATCTGGTTGGTCAGGACTTTGCGCAGTTCGCCTCCGGTGAGGTGGAAGGTGACGAGGCGATTGTCGAACGGCATCACCTCGAACACTCCGCCGTAGGTCAGCGGACCGGCCGGCAGGTCCGCACGCAGACCTCCGGACGTGTTGTTGATCGCCACGTCGGCGCCGGGGGCGCCGGCGCGATAGGCGTCTGCGAAGAGGTTGCCGAGGGGGGAGTCGCTGCTGCCCGTACGGCGGATTGGTGCCGGCAGCAGGACGCCGAGCGGCATCTTCTTCTGCGACTCCGCTGCCTGAACCGCTGGCGCGATGCGTCTGGCCACCGCCTGATCCGCAACGACGGGTGCGCCCTCGTACTCCGCCCGAATGCGGCCGCTGCTCGCGCCTTCGGGGTCGCAGCGCAAAGTGCCCGGATCGACGCGCGCGCACAGATCGCGCGGCGCGAAGATGCGGTGTTCGACGATCCGCCGCGTCGTCCGATCGACGACGAGATCGATACGGCCGAACGCCCGGCCGCCCATATACGCCTCGCTGACGGCGATGCCGGCCACTTCGTGGGCCATGCCGGAGTGGGCGTGGCCGGCAACGATGGCGTCCACCAGCCCGCGCGGAAGTGCCGCGGCCACCTGCATGATTTCTTCGGCCGGCTCGCAGGAGCTCAGGTCAGTCGGCGACGTGAACGCCGTGCAGCGCCCGCCGGCGTGGGAGGTGACGAGAACGACCGAGGCGCCATCCGCCCGCAGCCGCCTGGCTTCGGCGGCAATCGTCTCCGCCAGGGGTGCCACGCGCAGGCCGCCGACGTTGGCGGCAATCGTCACGGACAGGGCCCGGGCGGTCATCACACCAATGACGCCGACGCGAAGCCCGGCCGCGGCAATCGTTGTGGAGGGCCTGATGTTCGGCCAGTTTACCGGCTGGCCGGTGGCTTCGTCGATCAGGTTGGCCGCCAGAAACGGGAACGAAGCCTGTGCCGCGCGCGCTTTCAACGCACCGCGCGGGTCGTCGTCCGGCGCCTGCGGTGTCGCCGGTGGTCCCACCGGTCCGAAGTCGAAGTCGTGGTTGCCGACCGCCGCCGCCGTGTAGCGAAGCGTGTTGTAGGCGTCGATGACCGCTGCGCCCTCGTTGAGGTTCGACTCCAGCGTCCCCTGAAACATATCGCCGGCGTCGAGGAGCACCACGGCGCCGCCGTCGCGCGCCCGGGCGGCACGCAGGTTGGCGACATAACCGCCGAGCAGCGCGAGGCCGCCGCGGTCGCCGCGCTGCAGGATGCCGCCGTGGAGGTCGTTCGTGCCGACGATGGAGAGGGTGATCGTCGGCGCGGCCGGCGCGACAGCCGGACGCGATCCCGTTTCCGCGCAGGCCAGCGCCCACACGGCAAGTACGGCGATGAGGCCCTGCCGCGGCATCGTTAGGACTGTAACTTACCTCGCGGTCTTCAACAGATACGCGCGCCGTCGGTCGGCGAAACTCTTCAGGCTGTCGTCGCCGCGATCGACGCCTGCCGTGAACTGCGCGGTGGTGTACAGCTTGCGCGTGTCAGCCTTCACGTCCGCCGCGATGACCGCCTGGTAGCGCTGCACCAGCGGCTGCAGCGTGCGCCAGTCGAGCCACTTGTCCGCGATCTCCCGCACGTAGCCGAGATATCGCGCGCGCAGCGCCGGAACGGCGAGCAGCTTCGAGCGCAGCGGCTTGCTCGTGTCGTCGAGACCGACGAGCGGGTCGAGCTCTGCGGAGGCCCGTCCGAACATCATTGGCAACTGGAATCCGGGCGGCAGCTGAATCCCCGGAGGCAGCTGGAACGGTGCTGGTCCCGGCGGGCCGCCAGGGCCGCGGCCCCGGCCTCCTGGGCCTCCCGCGCCACCCTCTTCTTCGAACGCCTCGTTCATGTCGTGCGGCAGCACGTGCACGCGGCCCTGCTCGTCGAGATAGATGTTGTAGTCGCTTGCCCGTGTCCAGTAGCCGTCGGTATTGACCAGGGCGTTTTCGATGGCGAGGAACCTGAGCGCGCCGTCGATGTTGAGCAGCGGAGCCAGCTCAGCCTCGAGGCGATCGGCCGGCGTTTCGTTGAGGACCTTGAACATGCGAATCAGCTGGCGCCACGTTCGTTCGTCGTCGCGCGAGCGGATGTCGTAGATGCGCCGATAGGCGTTGATGTCCTCTCCGAGGTACGCCATGCCGCCGCGCCCGATCGGGCTGCCCGGCACCTTCCAGCGCGCACCACGTGTGGACTTGAATCGATCGCGCACGAAATCGGAATTGAACTGTTCGACGTTGACATACACGCCCCAGCTCTCGCCGTTGATGACGACGCGCACGTAGTTTGCCTTCGCGGTCGGGATATAGGCGCGCGCGATCTCGCCGTAGAGGAGCGCGCGTGTGAACGTCGGATCGCTGTTGGCGTTCAGGAGATTCAGCGTCCGGAAGCCGAGGAGCCGCTGTTCGTCGTCCGCGAAGTCGATCGAGACGTTGAGCGAACGCTTCGAGCCCTCCGGCACGAAGGCGAAGGACGACATGCCGCGGAAACGGACGCCGACGTCTCGATAGGCGCGTCCGTCGACGGTCAGCTGCGCCGGCACGTCAACGTCCGTGTTGTAGAAGTCCGACAGCTCCTTCTCCCAGTCGGCGTTTTCGAACTGCAGGAACAGCGTTCGCAGCACGCCCGTGTCGTAGAGCGGCTCGTCACGGAACGTGCGAACGGAATCGGGGGCGAAGCGCTGGCCCGGTGACGAGGGCGCGAGGCCGCGGCCGCCGAAGGGAGGCATACCCGGAGGCGCGCCGGCAGCTCCGGGCGCGGCTCCCGGAGGCCCGCCGAACCGCCCCATCACCGCCGCCAGCCCGAACGGCGGCTGTTTGGCGATCCATTCGCGGGCAGCCTGGCGCTCAGCGCGATCGAGACGGCCGTTTTTCGAGGCGTCGAACTGGGCGAGGATCGGGCGTTCCTGGAATATCGCATCCAGGTCGAGCGTAAAGTTCGGGGCGCCGGGGCCGCCGGGCGGATTCTGCGCGTGGGGAACGGCAGCAAACAGCATCAGCAGGCCGAGCAGTGTTGCCGCCGCAGGCACACTACGGTCGAGCATGCGCATGTGCCCGAGCTTAGCATCTTGTGCGTAGAATGACGCGCTGACGGTATGGGAAAGAAAGATGCTCGCGTCGACGCGTATATCGCGAAATCGCCCGATTTCGCCAGGCCGATTCTGACGTATCTCCGCGCCATCGTTCATGAGGGTTGTCCCGATCTGACCGAGACGATGAAGTGGAGCACCCCCACGTTCGACCATCACGGAATCCTGTGCAGCATGGCTGCGTTCAAGCAGCACTGCGTATTCGGGTTCTGGAAGGCGCCGCTGCTGACGCTCGACGGCAAACCGCTCGTCAAGAAGATGGAGTCCGGCGCCGGTCAGTTCGGAAAGCTCACAACCATCGAGGATCTTCCCCCACGGTCGAAGCTGCTGAAGCTCGTGAAGGATGCCACCCAGCTCAACGAGTCCGGCGTCGCAGTGGAACGGGCGCCTCGTGCGGCTGCCAGGCCTGTGGAGGTGCCGGGTGATCTGACGCGTGCGCTGCGCGCCAACGCGAAAGCTCGAGCTGCATTTGCCGCGTTTTCACCCAGTCACAAGCGTGAATATGTCGAGTGGATTGTCGAGGCCAAAACGGCTGAGACGCGGCAGCGGCGGCTCGACACCGCACTGGAGTGGATGAGCGAGGGAAAGCCAAGGAACTGGAAGTACATGCGTAAGTAGGCACAGAGCATGCTCTTTGATCATTGGGCTACGTGAGTTCGAGGAACTCATCAGGAGGAGTCTTGCGATGAGAGCATTCTTAGGAGCCGTTTCGGCCGTTGTGCTGGCGTTTACGGTCGCGTGCAGTCAGACGGATGCGGGCATTACGACCGCGGTGAAGTCGAAGCTGGCCGCGGACGACACGGTCAAGGCGTACAAAGTAGACGTCGACACGGCGAACAAGGTGGTGACGCTCAGCGGCGAGGTCGACACCGAGGCGCAGCGCGCGCACGCGGTGATGATCGCGCGCAATACCGACGGCGTGGCCGACGTGATCGATCAGCTTCGCGTCAATCCGACCGCGGCGACTTCAGGCGTCGACATCGATGCCGACGTCGACGTCGATGTTGACAACAAGCTGGAAGCCGACGTGAAGCGAGGCGCCGAGGCGACGGCCGACGCGGCCAAGCGCGGCGCGCAGAAGACCAAGGAAGGCGCGAAGAAGGCCGGCGAAGAGATCAAGGATGTCTTCACGGACGACGACCGCGATTCCGACAAGGACGGCAAGTAACTGGTTCGTGGTTGGTAGTTAGTGGTTAGTGGTTGGTGGCTGGTGGTTCGATTGAACCACCGGCCACCGGCTACAATTCCAGACGTGGCGAAAGCGTCTGCCCCGAACGAGTTGAACGGGCGGCGGGTCGGCGAGCCGATCCGCGCCATCTCCAACAGCATCCTCGACACCATCGGCAACACGCCGCTCGTCCGCATCAACGCCATCACCCGCGGCGTGACCGAGGCGACCGTCCTCGCCAAGCTCGAAACCTTCAACCCGGGGAATTCGCTGAAGGACCGGATGGCGGTCCGCATGATCGAGGACGCCGAGCGCCAGGGCCTGCTGAAGCCGGGCGGCACGATCATCGAGGGCACCTCCGGCAACACCGGCATGGGCCTGGCGATTACGGCCGTCATCAAGGGCTATCGCTGCATTTTCACCACCACCGACAAGCAGTCGAAGGAGAAGATCGATGCGTTGAAGGCCTTCGGCGCCGAGGTGATCATCTGCCCGACGGACGTCGATCCGGAGGACCCGCGTTCGTACTATTCCGTCTCTTCACGGCTGGCGCGCGAGATTCCCGGCGCGTGGAAAGCGAACCAGTACGACAACCTGTCGAACACCGCCGCACACTACGAGTGGACGGCGCCGGAGATCTGGGAGCAGACCGGCGGCCGCGTGACGCACCTCGTCGTCGGCGTCGGGACCGGCGGCACGGTGAGCGGCATCGGCCGGTATTTCAAGGAGCGGAACCCGGCGATCAAGGTGTGGGGCATCGACACCTACGGGTCGGTGTTCAAGAAGTACAAGGACACCGGCATCTTCGACAAGAACGAAATCTATCCGTACATCACGGAGGGCATCGGCGAGGACTTTCTGCCGGCGAACGTCGACTTCACCATCATCGACCACTTCGAGAAGGTGACGGACAAGGACGCGGCCATCATGACGCGCCGCCTGGCGCGCGAAGAAGGAATCTGGGTCGGCAACTCCGCCGGCGCCGCCATGGCCGGCGTCGTCCAGCTCGCGGAGCACTTCGGCCCGGATGACATGGTCGTGGTCGTGTTCCACGATCACGGCTCGCGCTACACCGGGAAGATGTTCAACGACGAGTGGATGCGGTCGAAGGGCTTCCTCGAGGTGTCGGGCATGACCGCCCGCGATCTGGTCGAATTCCGTGTCTCAGGCGAGCTCTACACCATCGAAGCGGCGCGGCCGGTGGAAGAGGCGATCCGCGTGATGAGCGACCACGACTTCTCGCAGATCTGCGTCACGAAAGCGGGCCGCATCATCGGCTCGCTCAACGAGGCGCATCTGTACGAGGAGTTCGTGCGCGATCCGGGCTGCAAGTCGAAGTCGGTCGAGGAGATCATGCAGCCGGCGTTTCCGTTCGTGGACGCGTCGACGCCGGTGCAGTTCCTGTCGACGATGATTTCGTCGGAGCAGCCGGCGCTGCTGATCAGGGATTTCAAGACTCAGAAGACGTTCATCATCACGCGGTCGGACATCATTCGCGTGTTGACCTAGATTCAGTTGATCCCGATGTTGTGCGGGATCCCGAAGATGCCGCCGAGACCACCGAGCTTGCTCAGGTCGATCGGGCCGACGATGTTGATGACCTGCAGCTCGTTTCGTTCGGCGTTGATGATGAAGATGCCGCCCATCTTGCCGCCGGGATTGAACAACCAGATTTCCTGCAGTTCAAAGTCGCCGTCCCTGCCCTTTTCCTCATTGACCACGATTCTCGTCCAGCCGGGCGCCGACAGCTGTTTGCGAATCGGTGTGAGGTCGTCCATCGAATAGGCTTTGGCGTCGTCGAACTCGTAGCTGCGGACGTACACGCCCTCGAGCTCGGAGAGGATCTGTTTTGCCACTTCCGACTTTCCTCCGGGCGCCACGAGGGCCTGACTGGCTGTCTTCAACATCGATGCATCGATGGTCACTTCCTGCTTTTCGCTCGCGCGCTCGCCGAGGCGATCGAGAGCCGACAGGTTGATCCGCGCGCCCTGTGCGCTGGCAGCAACCGGAACAAGCAGCGTGAACGCGACGAGCGCAATCGTAGTCTTCATGGGGTCCCCTTACCGGCCTCCGTCCTCAGCCGGCTGCGAAAGCTTGCTCTGCACGACCGCAAGCGTGTCGCTCGTGATCTGCAGCGCAATGCGAAGTTCTTCCTGCACGCGCGCGGCCTCGGCGGCCCGCTGCTGCGTGTAATACCGTTCCGCGCCGCCGGCGGCGACGGCGAACACGGCGGCCGCAGCCAGCCAGCGGCGCACGCCCGGGGCTCCCAAGCCCTGGCGGAGGTGGCCAACCGAGGTTGGGACCGCCTGCCGTTCCTGCGCCGGTTGCTCGTTGATCCGCGCCAGCACGCGATCGGCCAGGTCGGCCGGCGCCTGCTTGCGCCGCAGCGCTTCGCGAAGTTCGTCGTCTATGTTCATGAGTGGATTCATCACTCGCCCCTACCCACCAGGCGCTCACGCAGCGCGATGATCGACCGGCGTAGATGGCTCTTCACGGTGTTGACCGGCATGCCCAGGGCATCCGCTATCTCCGTCGGTTCCATTTCCTCCTGATACCGGAGCACCACCACCATCCGGGCGCGATCCGGCAGCTCGGCGACCAGTTCCTCCAGCCGCTCGGCGACGAACACCTCACGCGGCTCCGGCGAATGACCCGGATCCGGCAGCGTGTCGGTCGCAAACTCCTGACGGTGGTTTCGCCGCCTGATCTCGTCGATGCACCGGTGACCGGCGACGCGCCGCAGCCACGAGACGACGTGCGCCTCGGACTCCAGCCGATGCAGGCTCCGATACAGCTCGAGGAAGACCTCCTGTGCCAGATCCTCGGCCGCCGGCCTGCTGCGCAGCATGTGCAGCGCCACGCTGAAAACCATGTTCTGGTGCTTGCGGACGATGGCGGCAAACGCGGCCTGGTCGCCGGCCTTGGCCTTCGTCAGCAGGTCCTGGCTGTCGGTGGCGGCGGCCGCGGCGAATCGCGGCGAGGCCACCGGAACGGCCACCGGATGGGCCTGAGCGACCGGTGCCTCAGCGCGTGCGAACGGTGCCGCCGTCACCATATCTGCCTGTAAATACGGCTGCTGGGCCGGAAGGGGTGCAGGGTCATTACCGAAGAGCTGTCGGGCCCAGCCGGGGCGCGATTTCATGGAGAAATCGTCCCGATCAGGGCACGACGCGGAATGCGGTGAACCGCGTCGCCCTGCCTTGCGTCACTTCGACGGCGTAATCTCCCGGCGCGATGGACGTGAGCGGCACGTCCGCCACGATCCAGCGGAACTGGCCGCTTTCATCCTCACGGGCGGTGATCTGCACCGGCGTCGCGAGCGCACCCCCACGCCTGTCGCGGAGCTGCGCGGTTGCAGGCTCGCGGGAGTCGGTCGGCAGCTCGAGCCGCAGCCGGTCGGTTCTGTAAAACCGCGGATCGGCCGTGCGCGCATAGCGCGGACCGGTCGTCGGCCCGCGTCGCAGCAGGAGAGCCTCTCCGAGGGAGCTTGTGGATTCCGGAACGACGACGCGCAGAACCTCTCCCACCGGTGCGCCGCCCGCGCCAGTGAGCTGCAGTTGTATCGAGTACTCGCCGGGTGCGAGCGCGTCCGATCCGCGCAACTCGAATGCGAAATTCGTTGCCGCGGTTACGGGAAGCTGTCGCGAGATCGGGTCGCCTCCACGAATGGGGCGCAGGAGCATCTCCACCGTTCCGCCTTCGGCCTGCGTACGCTGCCGGCGCAGTTGTGGATCGAGCTCCGCGTCGATCCAGACACTGGTCGTCTGTGCGCCCGGAGCCGTGCCGCGCGTCCACACTGCCGGCCGCACGTACAAGGCACTCGTGCTGGAGACATTCAGCGCCCGCATCGACACGTCGACCGGATCCGGGGGCTTACGGGTCTCGACCGAAACGACGACGGCCGGCGCCGGGAGTCCTGCGACATATCCCGCGCGCGCGCTGACGTCCGTATCCGGACGGCTGACTTTCACGGTGATTCGCCGGAACCGGCCGTCGGCCGTGGCGTTTGCCGGCGTATAGCCAACCAGATAATACGAGGACGTCGTCGTCACGATGCGGCGGAGGATCTCGTCGACGTTGTTCGTGTTCACGATCGGCAGACCGTCGGTTTCTTCCGCGAGATCCCGCAGCGACGACTGCATCAGTACGGTACTGTTGTTCTCGAAGGACCCTCTCAGCCGCAGGTTGCGCGTCGGATCGGATGCCGTGCGCAGCAGCGAGATCGGATAAAAGGACACGTTGGTGCGCCGGGCATACGTCGCGATCTGATCGAGGCGGCTGGCGTGATCGAGCGATGCGAGGTCCCGGAGATCCTGTTCGCAGTCTGATGGGATACGGGCGCCCGACACACCGCCGCTGTCGCCAAGGCGCGGAACGATGCCGATGCCGCCGCCACCGCCGATCGGAAAGCCCCCGGATTCCGGCTGGCCGCGTGCTGGAAGACGCGGGTTCTTCGTGTACAGCCGGAAGCCGTCCGTCATGACCAAAATATGCTTGCGTTCGTCGCGCAGGCCGCTGAGATGCGTGACCAGTCCTTCGAGCGCCTGGAAGGTCACCAGTTCGCGATAGCGCGCCTTCATCTCGCCGTTGGGACTTCCGCCGCCCGGTCGGAAGCACGCATCCCAGCGGTCGAATTTCGGATCCTTGTTCAGGTCGCGGAACCACGCCTCATCCTCACGGGGAACCTGCCGCTGGAAGATGAGGTCTTCGATGCGCATATATGGCGTCATCACCGCAACGACGTCGTCCGGCCCCAGCAGGCCGTTCAGCATTTCGAGGACCTGAGACTGCGTCTGGCGGGATGGCGTCTGGCGCTGCGCGGCGGTGGGCCGTGGCTCGGGCGTCGTCAGGAAAACAACGAACAGGCGGGCGCGATGATCGGTTGCCAGCTTGCGGCGCTCCGGGGCCGTCTGCGGCTCGACGGCAGGCCGCGATCCCGGCTCGGCGAATACGATTCGCTCGAACGTGTCCACGTTTTGCGCGACGCCGTCTTCGAATACCTGTACTTCCTCACGGCGCAGGTCCCTGACCGGCTCGCCATCACGCGTGACGTACAAATCGACACGAACCGACTGAATGCCCGTGCGGAAGGTCGGCTGCTGAGGATCGGAAGCGGGACGGTCCTGCGCCGTCGTGACGGCGGCAAGGCCAAGCCATAGGGACACCAGGATTTTTGGTCCCGAGCGCATGACGAAACATAGCAATAGCACGCCTGCGATAGCTAGCGCGGATTTGCGGGACACGCCCGCAAGAATGCGTTAACGGACGGCCCGGGTTGCGAACGTAATCGCCAGGGATGCTGCCCAGGCGGCGAAGAGCGACAGCCCTCGTGCCCGCGGTCGCGCGATCGGGAGCGGGGCAATCATCAGCGCGCCGCTCAGTGCAAGCGGCCACCACGCCGCCCACGCCGGTGACGGAAGAAGCAGCGACGTGCAGCAGACGAGCCCGGCGGCAGGGGTGGGAATGCCAACGAACCGATCCCCGTCCTGCTCGACGTTGTAGAACGCCAGCCGCGTGACGACGGCGAGCAGATAGAACCCGGCGATGGACCAGGACAGGATGGCGGCGAGGCCGCCTGCCGGAAAGCGCGCGCTGACAACGACGGCAGGGGCCAGGCCGAACGTCACCGCGTCAACCAGGCTGTCGAGTTCGTGTCCGATTTGCGCCTGTCGTGGCGACCTGTTGAACCGCCGCGCGAAACGGCCGTCGAACGTGTCCATGATCGCGGCGAGCGCGAGCGCGCAACCCGCAACCGCGGTGTTGTGCATGCCGGCGGAGGCGGCGACCGCCGTCACCGCCGCGGCGAGCGACCCGTAGGTAAGCAGATTGCTGACGTGCAGGTCGTGCAGCGGCGCCCTCATGCTCGCCGCCGGTTCGCTGCGTTCTTACCCAGGCTACCCAGGCTACTCAGGCTACCCAGGCTACCCAACATCAGCTCATACAGGCGTGACCACGTGTGAACGACGTGCGGCAGGAACGCGAGCGGCCGGATGCGATTGATCATGGCGTAGATCCCGAGCCGCGAGACGAGGAAGTACGCGAGGGCGCTGCGGAATCCTTCCTGCCATGCGCCCCGGTCCAGCGCCAGGCCGGAGTGCCGTTCGAGCATCGTGCGGTGGCGTTCGATCGATTCGGCAAGCACGTCGCCGTCAACTCCGCCTGGCAGGGCGAAGCAGAGGAACTCGGCGAGGTCGCGCTGCGGCGCGCCGATCGCCGCGAGTTCCCAGTCATAGGCAACGAGGCGCGGGCCGTGCGGGCCGTTGCGCAGCGCCACATTGCGGGAGTTGAAGTCGTTGTGGATCAGGGTGCGCGGCAGCGCCTCGAGCGCCGGCGCCCACCGGCTCGCCGTGGCGGCAAGGGCGGCATGCGTTTCGACGAGCCGCTTGCCCGCCCATGTCTCGAAGACGGGTGCCGCCTGATCGGCGAGAGCCGTCCACAGCGGTGTCATGTCCACGATCGACGCCGTGGACGGAACATGGCCGATCCAGGGCTGCGCCATCAGTGCGGCTTCCTTGCCGAGCCACCGGGCGTGGATCGCGGCCAGTCCGTCGATGGCAGCCATCCGGAAGCGGGGTGTCCACGCCGCGGGGCTTTGTGCATCCATCAGCGCCATGTCGCCGAGGTGCTCGAGCAGCAGCCCCCATTCCTGGCGGTCATCGTCGGCCCATGTGCCGTAGCAGCGGGGCAGGTGACGACCGATTGAGTCATCGCGATGGTGCTGATAGATCGCCAGCTCACGCACGTGGCCATCGCGAATGCCAAGGCGATCGCGGAACGACACAATCAGACGATGGAGATGTGCGTCCACGATCGCCGCGGTCGTCTCGGCGACTTCGATGGCGGCCTCGTCGGGTGGTTTCACCTTGGCCATCACGTCCAGCGTCTCGACGCCCGTCCCACGCGCCAGCGCCAGCCGGTAGTGGAACAGGCCCGTCTGCTGCCCGCGTTTCCACGACGTCATCTCGCTGATGATGCTGTGCTCGGACCCCCGTCGAACGAGTTCGGCGCCGTCGATGCGCAGCTGGCCGTCGCCGAAGTGCCGGCGGAGCAGCGACTCGTATCGATGAATCGGATCGGGAGTTGTGTTTCGTCGACGCGTATCGATCGAACAATGACTTCCGACGCCGGGCGGTGGCGTCACAAACCCACGACGGATGAAGTCGGCAAGATAGCTGTCCAGCCGTTCGGCGTCCAGCGGCGGATAGTCGATGCCCGCCAGACGTTCATGGCCTCGCGTCCGCCGGCACTCGATGCGGCTGTGCGCGCTCTCCTCGTAGTGCTCGGGAGCGGTGCGCCCGTGAACACGCCGTGTGAAGAATCCACGCAGCAGATACAGCGCATGATCGGTGCTGCGCGCGTCGCGATCGAGCCGCTCGAGCCACCGCTCGTACGGTTCGAGACGGATCGGATAGCCGTAACAATTGGCCCAGAGCACGCACTCGCGCCAGTGCCGCGGACGCGGATGACGCAGATGAAATGTCTCGAGCTGCGCTCCGCATGACCGGCTCAAGGTGGCGATGGCACTGGCGGCCGTGTCAACCGGCACCGCGTCGAACGCCCAGTCGAGATCCGGGGCGGCGCCTGATTGAATGCATCCCTTCAGCAGCGCCGCGATCAGATCGTCCACGTTCGAGGCGCCCGAGGACGAATGACCGGCCAGCAGCGCAGGTCTGAAGATTTGCGCCGGCAGCCCGCGCGATGCGGCTGTCCGGACGAGCGATTCCGCCACGCACTTGCTCTGCGCGTATCCGAGCGGCAAGCGGTCGACATACGGAAGCATGTCGGTCTGTTCCGTCACGACCGAGGGACCGTCGTATGCCATGCAAACCGACAGGCTCGACACGAAATGGAACCGCTTGATCCGGCTCGTGCAGGCGAAGCGGAGCAGAGAGGCGGTGGCCGACACGTTGGGCGCACGCAGTGAGTCGTACGCAGCGACCCAGTTGACGTCGGCAGCCGCGTGATACACCGCATCCGTCATCGCGGCAAGCTCGTCGTAGAGTCCTGATTTCAGGCCCAGGTTCGGCTGCTCCAGGTTCGCGGCCACGGCCTGGAAGGCGGACGCGTCGGTGGACCGCCACAGTCCATACCGCTGCAGCGCTGATTGAACCCGGGCGCCGGGGCCGGCATGCTGCGGTCGCACGAGACACACGACCTGCAGCCCCGAATCGATGAGCGTCCGAAGGAGCGACGACCCCAGGAACCCTGTGGCACCCGTCAGCACGACCCGTCGCACCGCTCCCGGTCGCATCGTCGATCGCGGCGCGATGTCATCAGCCAGACGGCTGTCAGCAATCAGCCGGTCACGCACGCCTGATGATTTCTGCCGGCCGCCGCATGCCGCGATGGCATCGCCCAGCGCGTCGACGAGCTGGCGAAGGTCCGGGTAGTCCGTCAACAGCGACTCGGGAAGCGTGCAGCAGAACCGGTCCTCCAGGACGGCGACGAGCTGCATCGCGCCAAGCGAATCGACGCCGTATGCCGACAGCGGTGTGCGCGAATCGATCGTGCGCGGATCGATGTGCAGGAACTCGGCGACGACGGCGGCCACGGCGGCTTCCGAGATGACGCTGAGGGTCGATTCGACTGTTCCCATGTCGACTGTGTTCACAATCCGGCCGGCTCGGCGGTGTCCCGCCATGACGTGAGGGCGCCGAGCGTGTCGTTCATCCAGGCATCGCGGCAGAGGAAACGCTGCACCTTGCCGCTGGTTGTCTTGGGAACCGTGCCCGGCGGCACCAGGGCGACTCCGTAGAGCTGGATGCCGTGCGCTTCAGCGATCGCCTGCCGGAGGTCTCCCATCAGGTGGTCACGCCCGTTCTCCGCAAGCTCGCGCGGGTCGATCTCCGCGATGAGCGCGATGCGATCGCCGCGGACGTGACTGCCCACGGCGACCGCGGCCACCCCTCCGAGGCGAACGGCCGGATGCCGGCGCTCCGCGGTTCGCTCGAGGTCCTGCGGGAAGTGTTTGGCGCCGCGGACGATGAGGAGATCCTTGATGCGGCCGGTCACATGGAGCTCGCCGTCGTGCAGCGATCCGAGGTCGCCGGTGGTCAGCCAGCGCCGGCCATCCTCGACCGCAAAGACGTGCGACGATTCGAGCGGCCGGTTCCAGTAGCCGCAGGCCACGCTTGGTCCGGCGACCTGGATTTCGCCCTGCTCGTCATCCGCGCAGACCGTGCGCGTGATGGGATCGACGATGCGCACCGTCATTCCGTCTGCCGGGCGGCCGCACGAAACGCGCCCGCTGCCCGTGCTGTCGCCGGCCCACTGACCGGCTGTCACCAGCAGCGTTGATTCCGCGAGGCCGTAGCAGGGCCAGAACGCGTCTGCCCGAAACCCGTTCGGCGCGTAGGCGGCGGTGAACGACGCCATCGTGTCGTGCCGCACCGGCTCGGCTCCGTTGTAGGCGATGCGCCACGCGCGCAGATCGAGACCTCTCCGATCGGCTTCCGAGACCCGGCTCGCCGCAATGTCGTAGGCGAAGTTCGGACCACCGGTCCGGGTGGCGCGGTAGGTCGAAATCGCCCGCAGCCAGCGAACGGGTCGCTGCAGGAATGCGGCGGGCGACATCAGATACGCCGGACAGCCGCTGAATGCGGGCTGCAGCACGCCCTCGATCAGCCCCATGTCGTGCGTGACCGGAAGCCAGGACACCGACACCGTCTCTGCACCGTTTCCGCCGAGGCGAAACGCCACGCCCACGTTGTGCAGCAGGTTGGCGTGGGACACCATGACCCCGCGCGGCTGTGCCGTCGAGCCGGACGTGTATTGCAGAAACGCGATCGTGTCGCCGTCGGCGTCCGGCTCGCGCCACGCCGCCGCATTTCCGTACGGGATGCCGTCGGTGATGATGCGTGCCAGCCGCGGATCGATCGCGTCGAGGATCCGCCCGCGCAAGTCCGAACTGGTCAGCAGACAGCGCGCATCGGAGTCCGCGACGATTGCGGCAAGCCGATCGGCGCCGCGGGTCGAGCGGCCGCCCTGCGGTGGCATGACCGGCACGGCCAGCACGCCTGCGTAGACGCAGCCGAAAAAGCCCGCAATGAACGAAAGGCCGGGCGGGTACATCAGCAGCGCGCGATCGCCGGGCTGGAGCTGTGCCTGCAGCGTTGCGGCGATCGCCCGCGCGGCACGGTCGAGCACGGACCAGGTCAGCTCGTCGACCGGGTTCTCGCCGTCGGCGAGGAACGTGTACGCCAGATCGTCGGGCTGACTCGCGGCACGCGCCTGGAGCATCTCGACGAGCGTCGTGCCTCGAAAAGGCATGCCCCGGCTCAATGCCGCCGGTAAGGCCGGTGCAGCGTCAGGCGCAGGCATGGGAAAGCTCCCGGTGCCAGCGAACGAACAGGTCGCGGACGAGTTCCTTGTTCGCGGCAACGTCTTCGACACACCAGTGTGCCGTCTCGATGAGCGCTTTGAAGGTCACGACAACCGTCCCGGGGCGGGCACGGTAGCCGGCGCCCGGATCGATGTCGCGCGGGATGAAGATGTGAAACGGCGCCAGCGGCGCGCCGAGCTCGGTGGCGAGATGGAACGAGCCCTTGTTGAAGTGTCCGATCTGCCCCGTCGTGATCCGCATCCCTTCCGGGCTCAGATACACGCACTCGCGCGTGCGGGCCAGCGTGCGGCACGCGCGGGCAAAGATGCGCCGGCGCTCGTCCGGCCGATCCTGGGGGACGGTGAAGAACGTGCCCATCAGCCGCGCCAGGACGCCAAGCGGCACCATCTTCTGCAGGAACCCGCTGAGGAAGAACCGCGTGTTCGGGAGCCCCAGCGCGACGAGCACGAACAGATCGATCGTTGATGAGTGGTTGGAGATGTAGACGACCTGCCGTGTGCCGTCCTGCGGCTGACCGTGCACACGAACACGGATGCTCCAGATGCGGAGAACGACCCGCGCCACGTATGCGCAGTAGCGGGCATAGAGGCGCCGTGCCTGAAACAGCGTGACGAAGGCGATGGGGAGCACCAGGAGCGCGGATGCCGTGATGAAGAGGCCGGAGATCATCGCCAGGACAACCGTCCGTGGGTCTCGCCGGGCGCTCATCGCGGCCTCCGGCAGATCACCGTCTGCATGGCGAAGTTCATATGCTTGAGGAACGGCAGCACCGGCAGCGTCAGAAGCTGGCCGGCAAAGTAGGCGTAGATGGCGCGATCGAGATTGAGTCCGCGGCCGCGCCGTAACACGAAGGCGGTCCCGCAGAACAGGTAGAAGTAGGGCGGGAACGCGCCGTACGGAAGGTGTTCCACCACCTCGAAACCAGCCGACGAAACCATCTGCACCAGCCGGTCCTTGTCGAAAAGCGCCGTGTGCTGCGGCGCCTGGACTCCGGGCCATCGCGAACCAAACAGGCGGAACGACAGGCTGTCGAGCCGCGGCACCTCGACGATCAGCAGCCCGCCAGGTATCAGCGCGCTCAACGCGTGGCGCAGCGACCGCAGCGGGTCGTAGTCGTGTTCGAGGAAGTGCCACATCGTGATTGCGTCGAACCGGCTGCGGCCAACGTGCTGTTCGTAGAACACGCCATGATGGAATTCCACGCCGTCGAACTCGGCACGATGCGAGAGATCCACGAAATCGACTCCGGCCACGGCAGCGTTTGTCTTGTCCCTCACGCGGGCGAGGAACGAGCCGCTTCCGCATCCGACGTCGAGGAGGCGTGACGAGGGACCGAGCATCGCGTGCCGCTGGACGATCCGCAGCTTCGCGCGATCGAGGGAACCCATGGCCGCGCGAAAGAGCGGCGCGAGCACACCCCACCGGGCGTGCGGCTGGTGCGCGATGTACTGGTCCTCGTAGTACGGGCGGATGCCTTCCAGCGTGAGCCGCGGCGACTGGTACACCAGCCCGCAGTCCGAGCACTTGACGAACGTGAAGCGGCCGGGTTTGCTCGTCAGATCGTCCTCGCCCGTCAGAAACAGCGTTGAGCTCCTGCCGCCGCATGCCAGACATCCCACCGACTCAAAAACCGGCAATTCGTACTCGTGGAGTCCGGCTTTAGCCGGATTGATAGCGGCCGCTGTAGTGCTCATGACGCGCCTCCAACGCGGGCCGGGCTGTCGTGGAGCAGCTCGTAACCCGTCGCGCACACATACGTCGTTGCCGCCGCTACGGCGAGACGGACGGGAATGATGTCGCCGAGCGAGAAGGCCATCACGGTGACGAAGCCCGGGTACTTGAGCGGCAGCAGGCCGAAGCGCCAGCCGTTCAGCGATATCCGCCGACGCGCCAGCCGGTACGCACACCATCCGGCTGCGTTCAGCACGAGCGTTGCGACAAGCGCCGCCCGATGCCCGGCACTGAACGCGATGGGCGATGCCGTGAGCAGCAGCAGCAGAATCCGGAACGCCTCTGTCGGTGCGTTGACGAGGACGCGCATGGGGTGAGTCGCGCGATCACGGTCCCGGTCTTCGAGGTCGTCCCACAACCGGAACTGCACGACGAGGGCGATCCCGAGCAGCAGTGTGACCGCGAGGCGAACGCCGGTCGTGTTCGCGACCGACCAGAAGGCGGCCACCGTCAGGAGGATGAACACGGGCACGAACACAGCCAGCGGGAACCGCTCGCGGAAGTAGGCCGCCATCGTCCTCATGCCGCGGCCTCGATCCGGCAGAAGCCGTCGTCCGCATCGACGGTGACTCTGGCGCCGTGCGGGATCGCCCCGGTCGCGTTCGCGACGCCGACGATGCAGGGGAGGCCGAATTCACGGGCGATGATCGCGCCATGGGAGAGCATGCCGCCGCGTTCGATGACGAGGCCCGACACGAGGCAGAAGACCGGCGCCCATCCCGGGTCGGTCTGCCGCGTGACGAGCACGTCGCCGCGCTGCAGCCGGTGGGCTTCGTGAACGCCCGCCAGCACCGCGGCGCGCGATGAGACACGGCCCCCGCACGCCGTGGTTCCGTGGAGCGTCGTGTGGGGCGAGCCTTTCAGGCTCGCCTCCCGAACCGGAAGGGTTCGCGCCACGCGATCCGCGGCAGCGTGGACTCCCGCTGGCGGCAGATAGAAGGTGTCGGGCGGGACATACGCGCTCTCCGTTGCGTGAGCCTGGCGGCGCAACGCCGTCAGCGATGCGAGATCGCGCGGAAACATCGCTCGACCGCTGCAGATTTCGTCGATGTCCTGCCACGTCAGCATGAAGATGGCGTCGCGGTCCGGCAGCCGGCCGCTCGTCACCAGCGCGTCGCCGATCGCCAGCGCCACGCGCCGGCAGCGTGTGTAGAGCAGCGCCTGCTTCAGCCGCGCCCGTTCCCTGCAGGCGACAGCTGCCTGTGTCCACCGAAGGATGAGCAGCGTCGGCAGCACGAGCCATGGCTTTCGACGCATGAGAGAACGCACCACGGTTCGCGTTTCCGACGCTCGCTCCGCTGCCATCCGTGCAATCCCGGCTTCGGGCGATTCGCCGGTCGCGCCAACGTATTGCTGCAGCAGAGCGATCACCGGCTCCGGTTCCTCTTCCAGGGTGGCGCTCGTCAGCATCAGCTCGCCCGATGACCTGAACCCCCATGTCGTCAGGTAGTCATGGAGCTCTGTGCGGAATGGTGCGTATGCCCTGTCTGACTCCAGCGCGGCAAGGACGGCGGCCGCCGATCGGTTCTCGAACAACGCCCGGAGCGCTGAATCCTGGAGGATGCGTCTCGAGAGTGCCCAGAGCCGAAGCGCCGGCTGGCTGGACGGGATACCGGGCAGCGCGCGCAGCAGCCGTGTGTGCGTCGCTTCGGTGAAGCGGCCGCGGGCGAGCAGGTTCCTCAGCAGCGCGTAGCACACCATCGCGGCGGCGTCGCAGAGCGACGCGTTCTTCCACCGGTGGCAGCGGATGTCGATAAAGGCCGCCAGACGAGCGCCCAGCTCGTGCAGCGGCCGTTCGCGGAGCGCCTCGCCAGTCGTCTGCGACGCGAAATCGTCAGCGGTGCGCTCGAATGCCCGCAGCCGGTGCGAGAGGAACACGAACTGCCAGGTCACCGCTGCAGCGATGCGAAGCACTTCCATCGCCGCAAGGACGCGATGACGCGCGTCCGTCCAGGTCCGCATGCCGGCGGGCTGTTCCGCGACGCGCCGCACGCCCACGAACACGTTGAACGCCCCGGCAAGGCGCTCGCCGAACGGCGCCATCCGCAGCACGGCGTGGATGTTCGTGAGGTTGTAGTACATGCGCGCGCCATGGACGCCGATGATCGTGCGCAGCGGCCCGTCCATCGCCGCGAGGCGATGGCGCGATACGCCAAAGGCGCGTCCGAGGTTGCGGAAGTAGTGGTAATAGCCGGCGGATGCTATCGAGTAGAGCAGCGGCGAAATGGGTTCCGGAAAGTTTTCGCTGACGTTGGCGTTGCTCCACAGAACCGCCGCCCGAGTCTCCTCGTGGGTGCGCGTCGTAATCGGCCGTGCCTGAACGATTGAAAGACAGCCGTCGGCGTCCACGGTCCACTCAATGTCCTGAGGGAGGCCGAACGCCTCCTCGAGCCGAAGCGCCATCGCGCCCAGCTGTCGCAGCAGCCGGGCTGTGAGGACCCGCCGTGCGCCGGTCTGTTCCTCCGTGCACGATTCGTCGGTGACGGACAAGGTGGCCCGTGAGAGGTAAAGCCGCCCGGGGTCGATCTCACCGGCAACGAGCCGATCCGCGAGACCAGTGCCGTACTCGACCACCATGTCTGGCGCATTGGCGGAACACGGGTCAGGATTTCTCGTGAAGAGAACGCCGGCAGCAGCGGCATCGACCTGGCGCTGGATGATGACGGCCATGCCGGCGGCGTTGAACCCGTGAATCCGCCGATATGCCAGCGCGCGCTCCGACCACCAGGATGCCCAGCACGCGCGCACGGCGTGCATGAGCGCGTCATCGTGCACGTGGAGAATCGAGTCGAACTGGCCGGCAAACGACGCGCTCGAGCCGTCCTCACCGACAGCCGAGCTCCGCACGGCGAAGGGACCCGCTCCGAGTGGAGCAACGGCAGCCCGGATGTGTTCCGCGAGTACAGGTGGAACGGGTGCCGCCATCACCAGCGAGCGGATCGATTCGGGGTCGAGCCCGCTGTCGACGGTTCCTCGAAGTCCGTTCGCGTCGAGGAACATCTCGAGGCCACCGCAGGTAATGACGACGCCGTCAGGGACGGGCATCTCCAACGCGATGAGCCGGCCAAGGGTATGCGCCTTGCCCCCGGCGGCGTTGGCCTCCAAGGCCTGTGCGAGCGGCAGCACCAGCGGTTTCATGCCGCCCGTGCCTTTCCGCCCAGCCGGAACGTCACGACGCTGAGCACTCCGTGCAGCGCAACGCCCACGAGCAGCACATAAACGATGGTTGCCGGTGGAACCGGGACCGAGAGCATTAACGCGGCCATCGCGCCCAGCGTGGAATCGAGACGATCGACGACAAAGAAGAGCGGTCCTGCAACAGGACCGGCCGCCCGTGAGCCGGGCGGGATTCGAAGCTGCCGCTTGATGAACGAGTTGGGGAGCTCGCCGAGCATGCATCCCGCGCCGGCGAGCATTCCGAGGCCCAGATACTGCACCGCCGTGAGCGGCCAGAGCCCCGGTGTAGCAGACCCGGCGAGCGCCAGCACCATGAACGCAAGACCCGTGACCGGCACCATCACGACGAAGCCGCGTGCGGTCTTGTTGTCGCCGAGGAGCCTGCGGCCGCGAAACATCCGCCCTCCGTCGAGCGGCCATGACCATCGACGCGACGCCTCGCTGGCCAGCCACAGCGCCTGCGCGCTTCCGGCGAGGACGAACGCCGCGACCAGGAAAAGCCCGCACGCGAGCGGATCGAGGCTGTGGGTGCTCACAGGTCGAACCCCGTCTCCCGCCGGTTTTGAAAGAGCAGCACGTCGCCAGGAATGCGGCGCGCGGCGACGACCCACTGGCGCCACCCGATTTCGTTCTGCGGCTCGTAGGCGATGTCGCGAAGCCGGTAGCCGGGCACGAATGGATACATGTGATGCAGCTCGTGCGCGTCGAAGTGCAGAACCGCCCGCGAGACGATGCGTGGCAGTCTCAGCGAGCGCGTGAACCGTTCCTGTTCCATTGCCGGGTGCGGCGCCACGCGGCCGCCGCCGCTGACCTCCATCGGGACGTGTGTGTGCTGGCTGAGGATCAGCAGGTCTTCGAGGACGAACGCGATGACGACGGCCAGTCCCACGGAGCGAACCAGCAAGGCGGGACCGAGCCAGACAACGAGCGCGGCATACACGGCGAGCACCGCCAGGACACCGCCGATCAGCTGTGGCGCACGGCGCGACTCCGCCGCGTAGCGGACGAGGCGTACGGGGTTCCAGAACGTTCCCGCCCGGTACACAGTCGCGAACATGGGGACCCAGTACTTCCAGCAGAAGCGCACCACGCCGCGTTGGAATCGTCCCCGCTCGCGCGGCGCCAGCGTGGCCGTCGTCGGATCGAGGTCCTGCCAGCCGGTCCACTTGTGGTGCAGGCGGTGGACGTGGGTCCATGCGGCAAACGGAATCAACGCGAAGAAGCCGGCCACATGGCCGGCAGCGCTGTTCCACAGGCGCCTGCGGAACAGCGTGTGGTGGCCGCACTCGTGGAGCAGGACGAACCACTCGACCATCGCGAGACCGAGAAGAATTTGGCCAATCGCCCACACCGCCGGAGCGCCATTCAGCGAAAGAGCGATGCCGGCGACGGTCAGCACGCCATTCGCGGCGATGAAACGCGCGCCCTCGGCATCGGTAGCGTGCAGATGCCGAAGCGCGGCCGGCCGAGGAGGTGAGAGGGCCGTCGTCACGGTTCAACCACCTTAGCGGCGGCCTGCCCCGCGAGTCCTGATGAAACCCTGAATCGATCTGAAAAATCGTGTCGCGTACCGTAGACTGGGCAGCTTCAAGCATGGGCGCGCCCGTTGCCTACAGCTTCGGCTCGTTTCGTTTCGACGCCGCGGCGTATCGTCTCTTTGCCGGTGATCGTCCGCTGCAGCTGTCGCCGAAAATCCTCGACCTGCTGCGACTGCTGGCGTCGCGGCCGTCGCAGCTGGTGACGAAGGAAGACATCCTGCGCGAACTCTGGCCGGATGTCGCCGTCACCGACAACGCGATCACGCAGGCGATATCCGAACTGCGCCAGGCGCTCGGTGACGACGCGACAGCGCCGCGATTCGTGCAGACCGTTCCGCGGCGCGGGTATCGCTTCATCGCCGCGGTCGAGACGGCAGGACCGCCCGTGGCGCCCGCCGCCGCGACCGCTGGCGCACGACACGCGCCGAAACGAACGATCGGGGTCGCCGACTTCGAGAACGTCACCGCCGGCTCAGCCGATGCGTGGATGGCGTCCGGCATTGCCGAGACCGTTGCCAACGATCTCCGATCGTCCTGGGACTTCCGCGTGATGGACCGGCGGAGTCTCCCGGACGACGCGCGCTTCGGTTCCATCGAGGCGGCCCGGGCGTCGAAGCTCGACCTGCTCGTCGCCGGCAGCTACCAGCGCTGCGGCGAGCGCCTGCGGATCACGGCACGAGTCATCGACGTGGCCACTGGTGAAGCCGTCGCGCATGCGAAGGCGGACGGACACGTCGCTGAGGTGTTTCAGCTGCAGGATGCGATCGTGCGTCATCTCCTCCGCACCCTCCCGATGACGATGGCATCGGCGGCGGCGCGGCGGACCGGCGTGCGCGAAACGTCCAGCCTCGACGCGTACCGGGCCCTGACGGAAGGAAAGCTGAAGCTCGAGGCGCTCGATCCGGCGCATGTCTCCGGCGCGGTCCGCGACTTCGAGCGCGCGATCGCGATCGATCCGCGCTATGCCCAGGCCTATGTCGGCCTGGCGCAGGCGCATCTGTGGCGGTTCGAGGCGTCGCGGGCCCGCAACCGGCCGGACAGCGCGGCGCTCCGCGCGGCCATCGCCTACGGCCGGCGTGCAATCGAGATGGATCCCGAGCTGCCCGAGGCGCACGCCGCCCTCGCGTTTCTCCTCGCCAGTGCGGGCCGGACCGCGGAGGCGCTCGAACACGGGCGCGTGGCCGTGGCGCTGGAGCCGAGCGAGTGGCGCCATCGTTTTCGCCTCGGTGTTGCCGCCTGGGGGAGCGAGCGCCTGGCGTGCTTCGACGACGTGGTGAGGCTCTTCCCCGAGTTTGGATACGCCTATTTCGGATCGGCGATGGTGCACGTAGCGCGGCGCGAGCTGGCGATTGCCGAGGAGATCCTCAGGCAGGGGCTGGCGGTGCGGCAGCGTGCGGCGACCACGGCGGATCGCTTTCCCGCCAACGGCCTGCATTGGATGCTCGGGCTGATTCGTCTGGCCGAAGGAGACGCGTCAGGCGCGCGGGCCGAGTTCGACCGCGAGCTGAAGGCGCCCGGCAGCCGGGTGTACGCTCCCGAGTACGCGATAAACGCGTACGACGGCCACGGGTTCGTCAACCTCGCCGCCGGAGACTTCGCCGGTGCCGCGGCGATGTTCGACAGGGCATTGGAGCAGTCTCCGGAGCACGCGCGATCGCTCGTCGGGTTGTCGAAAGCTCACGCCGCATGCGGCCTGCACGACGCGGCGCGGGCGGCGCTCGATCGCGCATGGCACGCGCTCGACGAACTGCGAGACAACGGACGAACCGCGGAAGCCGCGATGGCCACGGCGTCGGCCCATGCGGTTACCGGACGTGGACACGAAGCGATTGCAGCACTGACCGGGCTGCTGGCTGACGCGCCGCCCGGATTTGCCGGCTGGACGATACCAATCGAGCCGCTGTTGGCAGATTTGCGGACGCACCCGACCTTTCGCGCTGTTCTTGCCAGGCTCGCTGAGCGGGCCAGTTAGTCCTTGGTGCTTTGTGCTTGGGGCTTGGTCCGTCCTACGTCCTTGGTCCGTCCTAAGTCCCCTTGGTCCTTAGCCCTGAACCAAGGACTTGGACCAAGGACCCGGGACCAAGGACGGACTTCGGACTAAGAACGGACTTAGGACTAAGAACGAAGCACCAAGGACCCGTTAGTGCGGATGCTGCTGATAGTGCTGCCTGAGGAGATCCTTCCCGTAGTCGTTGCCGTTCGGCGTTCGCACCACTGAGTGGATGTGCTCGCGATACGGCTGCCCGCCGGGATACAGATGCCGCAGGTTCACCGGCGTCTGATGATCGAACTCGATCAGGACGACGGGACTGTGTATGCGGTAGTAATAGACCGCGTTGTCCTCCGTCGCACCGACCCACGCAAAATGCGTCGAGTCGAGATGCCGTTCGACCTCCGACAGGTGCACCTGTGCATGACCCCCGCGCAGGTTACCGACATACAGAGCGACCAGATCGAGCAACTGCTTCTTCTGGGCCGGTGAGAACGTCGCGACGCGCACGCCCGCGTAGTCCAGCACCACGTTGTCGCTGAACGCCTGCGTCATGATGTTGTTGCCGGTCTTCGCAACCTGGACGATGGCCTGCTTCCGCTGTTCGGGTGTGAGCGCACGAACCATCTGAAGCCCGCGTCCCTGCTCGTCGGCGAGGATCGCCGTGCCCGCGTATTTCCCGGTCTTGGCGACGGTTGGCTCCGATCCCCAGAAGGCGGGCGTCATCACCACCTGATCGCCGAGGACGACGTAATTCAGATTGAGGTGGTGCCCATCAAGCTGCCAGCCCCACGGCTCGCGTGCCGACGGCTCGCCCATCATCGTGACCCAGTACTTGAACTCGCCGTATTCAACGAAGTTGTTGCCGTTCAGTTCGCCAAGGGTCTCGTTGAGCCGCATGATGTCGCGCGTCAGCTTCAACCCCTTGGCGCTGAGCGACGCTTCGAGCATCCGGAACGCCGCCTCGCGCTGTGCGGGACTCATCTCCTCGAACGACACACCGTCGCGGTGGTAGACGTGCTGGTTGGCCCACTTCCGCCATTCGATGTCGTTCTCCGTGAACAGGGTCTTCTGACGCTGTTGTGCGTCGAGCGTTTTCAGAAACGCCGCAGCGGCAGCGCGAACCGGCTCCGTCGACACGCCGGTCGATCGGATGGGAAAGAGGTTGGGGACGACCGCGCCGTTCGTGGTCACGCCCTTGAAGGGCTCGGCGAGCCCCTTCTTCTCCATGCCGGCGCTGAACTCGCGGGAGCGTTTGAGGAAATCCTCGCGGCTGGGAGCCTGTGGCTGAGTCTGGCCGGCGACAACCGCGACGCCAAGTGCCGCGATCGTTCCGAAGAGGAGAGAGGCGCGCCCGTTCAGCCGGATCTGCATCCCCGGATTATCGGACATCCGAGGTTGAGCGAGTTAACGGAAAGCGATGAGCAACCCTGCGACAGTGCCGACGACCGTCACCGCCTGGCCGATCCAGAAGATGAACGACCACTTGATGAAGTCGGCACGGACGTCGGCGAGGCCGATCCGAAAATCCGCGCGAAGCTCAGCGCGGAGGATGCTCATTTCGGCGCGGAGCTTGCCGCATTCCTCGGTCAAGCGGTGTTCGAATCGTTCCGTAAGGATGTTCGTCAACGCGCGGTCACGCTCATCGAGAACGTCTGCGAGTGCGACGCTTCCAGCGTCGCCGAGTCGGTGGCGCAGCTCCACAGGCAACTGCCGATGGTCCACAGGTCAGCCATCTTTCCGCCCGGCTTCGACGACGACGACGACGACGATGGCATCGTCCAGGCCACGAGTCAAGGTTGTCGATGCTACAGGTTGCCGTGGCGACGGGACTGGCCGTGCACCCGTCGACCCTGGCGAACCGTATTTGAGCTGAGGCTCTGCGGATATGAAGAGAATGATGGCCTTGAGCGTGGGTGTGCTGCTGGCGATGGCGTTTCCCGCTGCCGGACAGACCCGGGAGTTTCGCCAGTCGGTCCCGTTTCAACCGGGTAGCGAATTAACCTTCGACACGGACAAGGGCAGTGTCGTGCTGACCGCGTGGAATCGCCCCGAAGTCGCGGTCTTCGCGCGTATCGAGGCGGATGAGCGGGAGGAGGCCGATTATGCCCGGCGCGTCGTCGACGCCACGCGGATCGAGATTACGGGCGGCGCGCAGCGCCTGTCGATTCGTTCGAACTTCGACAACGTGCCCGAGAAAGGCGGACGCTGGAATTATCGCCAGCTGCCGCACATTCATTATCAAATCCAGGCGCCGCGCTCGTTGGTTCTGCGCCTGACCGTCGATCGATCGCGCGTCAGCCTGACCGGTTTCACCGGGCGTTTTCACCTGCAAACCGACCGCTCGCCGCTCGACGCCCGCGACCTGTCCGGTGACCTTCACATCAAAATGGATCGCGGCGAGATGCGCCTGGACACCCTGCGCGGCAGTCTCAATCTGAATACCGACCGCACCAACAGCCGGATTGTCGCATTCGCCATCGAACGTGATTCACACCTGGAGATCAGCCGCGGCAAAGTCGACGTCAGCGTGCCCGACAGGCAACGGCTCTCGGTCAGCGCGCGGACCGGCCGCCGCATCACATTCAGCTCGGAGTTCCCGCTCAGCAGGCGCGGCATCAACGATCGGATCGAAGGTCCGATCAATGGCGGCGGCCCGCGCCTGACTGTCGATGGCGATCGCAGCGACGTTCGGCTGCGGCCTACTCGATTGCCTTGACGATGTCTTCGACGACTTTCTTCGCGTCGCCGAAGACCATCATCGTTTTGTCCAGATAAAAGAGCGGATTGTCGATGCCGGCGTAGCCGGAAGCCATCGACCGCTTGTTGACGACAACGGTGCGTGCCTTGTGCGCTTCGAGGATCGGCATGCCGTAGATCGGGCTTCCCGGCGTCTCGGCGAGCGGATTGACGACGTCGTTGGCGCCGAGGACGAAGGCGATGTCGCTCGTGCCGAAGTCGCTGTTGATGTCCTCCATCTCCAGCACCTGATCGTACGGAACCTCGGCTTCGGCGAGGAGGACGTTCATGTGACCCGGCATGCGGCCGGCGACGGGATGGATCGCGTAGCGGACGTTCACCCCCCTGGCAATCAGCTTCTCCGCCATTTCCTTCACCGCGTGCTGCGCGCGCGCGACGGCGAGCCCGTAGCCCGGAATGATGATGACGCTTTCCGCGTTGCCGAGCAGGAACGCCACGTCGTCCGGTGAGCCGGACCTGACGCTGCGCTGCTCGGTCGCGGCCGCGGAGGCGCCTTCAGCCGCGCCGAATCCGCCGAGGATGACGCTGAAGAAGGAGCGGTTCATCGCCTTGCACATGATGTAGGACAGGATCGCGCCCGAGGAGCCGACCAGCGCGCCGGCGACGATGAGGAGCGGGTTGTTGAGCGAGAAGCCGATTCCCGACGCCGCCCAGCCCGAGTAGCTGTTCAGCATCGAAATCACGACGGGCATATCAGCCCCGCCGATCGGAATGATGATCAGCACGCCGAGGATGAATGCGATCGTCGTCATCGCGATGAACGGCGGCCACTGCTGGTCCGCGCCGGCCATCACGAACGCACCGCCCAGGCCGACCATCGCGATCGCCAGCAGGAGATTCACCATGTGCTGGCCCTTGAACACGATCGGGGAGCTGGAGAAGAGGCGGAACGTCTTGCCCAGGTTTGCGAGCTTGCCAAACGCGATGACCGATCCCGAGAAGGTCATCGCGCCGACGAAGGTGCCAATGAACAGCTCGACTCGGTTGCCGCGCGGAATCGGGAACGGGATGCTGAACGCGAGCGGGTTGCTGACGACCGCAAAGGCGATGAGCACCGCGGCCAGGCCGACGAGCGAGTGCATCGCCGCGACCAGCTCCGGCATCTGCGTCATCTCGACGCGGTTGGCGACATACCACCCGAGCACCCCTCCGATGGCCAGGGCCACAAACACCCATTGCCATTGGCCGGCAAGGGCCAGCGCGATGACGACGGCCATCGACATGCCGACGATGCCGAAGCGGTTGCCGCGGCGGGCGCTGAGCGGGTGCGAGAGGCCTTTGAGCGCGAGGATGAAGAAAACGCTGGCGACGAGGGAGAGAAGGGCGGCGGTGTTGGCTGCGGTCACGCGGCTTTCTCCGTCCGCTTCTCTTTCGGCTCTTTCTTCTTGAACATCTCGAGCATCCGCTCGGTGACGAGGAATCCGCCGAAGGTGTTGATGGCCGCCAGCCCCACGGCCACCGCGCCGAGCAGCGGACCGAGGCCGCCGGTCGTCGACCCGGCGGCAAGGATTGCGCCGACGATGATCACCGAGCTGATGGCGTTGGTGACGCTCATGAGCGGCGTGTGCAGCGCCGGGGTAACGTTCCAGACGACGTGATAGCCGACGAATACGGCCAGCACGAAGACAGTCAGGTTGGTAACGATGGGATCGACGGCAACACCGTGCATGAGGCCTCGTTGAGTAATTCAGAATTCAGAATTCAGAATTCTGCATTTCTGTGGCGCGGTCAGCTTCTCACAGCCGCGCCATCCGTACACACCAGCGTGCCGGCAATGATTTCGTCGGACCGATCCAGCTTCAGTTCGCCCGTCTTGGGATCGGTCAGCAGGTTGATGAAGTTCAGCAGATTGCGCGCGTAGAGCGCGCTCGCGTCGGCGGCCACGGTCGACGGGAGGCTGGACGGGGCCAGGATTTTCACACCGTGGCGAATCGTCAGAACGTCGGCTTCGCTGCCGGCGCAGTTGCCGCCCTGCCTGACGGCAAGGTCGACAACGACCGAGCCCGGCTTCATGCCCTTGAGCGTGTCGTCGGTGACCAGCAGCGGAGCCGGACGCCCGGGAATGAGCGCCGTGGTGATGACGATGTCGGCGGCTTTGGCGCGTTCGGCGATCAGAGCGGCCTGCCGGCGCTTGTAGTCGTCGCTCATCTCGCGGGCATATCCACCGGACGTCTCGGCAGACCGCTTCTCGTCCTCGGAGAGCTCCACCTCGACGAACTTGGCGCCCAGCGATTCCACCTGTTCCTTCACGGCCGGCCGGACGTCGAACGCTTCGATGACGGCGCCGAGCCGCTTCGCGGTCGCGATGGCCTGAAGGCCGGCCACGCCGGCGCCAAGGATGAGGACGCGGGCGGCTTTGACGGTGCCCGCCGCGGTCATCAGCATCGGCATGAAGCGGCCGTACTCGTGGGCCGCCAGGAGCACCGCCTTGTATCCGGCGATGTTGCCTTGCGACGAGAGCACGTCCATGGCCTGCGCCCGCGAGATGCGGGGCAGCAGCTCCATGGCGAACGCCGTCACGCCGGCCTGGGCCAGCGGCTCGACGCCAAGATGCGGGCTCAGGAGCCCGATGACGATGACCCCGCGCCGCAGCGCCGGCAGTTCGGAGTGTTCCGGGCGCCGCACCTTGAGGATGATGTCGGACTGGCTGTAAATGTCGGCGGCGCACCCGAGGGTGGCGCCCGCGGTGACGAACTCGGTGTCGGGAATGCTGGCCTGAACGCCCGCGCCCGTTTCGACCATCACGGCGTGACGGCCGCCGGCGCTCATCTTTTTCACCGTTTCGGGTGTGGCGGCCACACGCGTCTCGCCCGGATAAATCTCGGCAGGGATGCCGATGCGCATCGAGTTGAACCCCTTATCACGCCGGATTCAACCAATTGGCCCGGCTTCAGGCACTTATTCTATTCAAAACGTGCCGGTATTAAACGTATCGCACGCCTCTATCCGTCCGTTTTCCATTCCCCGTCGAAGCCAGGTCATACGCTGTTCCGAGGACCCGTGGGTGAACGACTCCGGTACGACGCGCCCCTGCGACTGTTTCTGCAGGCGATCGTCGCCGATCGCCGCGGCGGCGCGGAGACCTTCTTCGGCGTCTCCGGGATCGAGGAGGCCCTGCCGGCCCGCGTAGTGACCCCAGACGCCGGCGTAGCAGTCGGCCTGCAGCTCCTGCTGCACGGACAGCTGGTTGGCCGCGCGCTCGCTGCTGCGCTGACGCATCGCGTGGACGCGCTCGGATACGCCGGTCAGCGTCTGCACGTGATGACCGACTTCATGGGCGACGACGTAGGCCTGGGCGAAGTCGCCGGGTGCGCCGAACCGTGTATCGAGATCGCGGAAGAACGACAGGTCCAGATACACCTTCTGGTCCACCGGGCAGTAGAACGGCCCCATTGCCGACTGGCCGACGCCGCACGCCGACTGCGTCGCGTCGGTGAACAACACCAGCCTCGGGTCCTGATAGCCGGCGCCTCTCTCGCGGAATACCTCGCCCCACACCTCTTCGGTGCTCTTGAGGACGACCGAGACGAACTGCGCCTGCGGGTCGTTCTCGAGGCTCTCGCTTCCAGCTGTTCCGACGGATTCCGACGACGAGGGAGCCGAATTGATGATGTCGTTTGGATTGGTTCCGGTCAGCGCTGAAATCAACAGGACCAGAACAAGTCCGCCAATGCCACCGCCGATTGGCAGCGCCATTCCCATCCCGCGTCGGTCTTCGATGTTTCCACTACCCGCACGTCCCTGCCATCTCATCGTCGTCTCTCCCAAGCGGACAGATGCACCCCCGGTGCCGACTGAAACGGCTCAGTTATGATGCGAAGGCGATGGATTTACAGCTCGACGATAAGGTTGCGATTGTCACCGGATCGAGTCGCGGGATTGGACTGGCGATCGCGCACGCGCTGGCCGCCGAGGGCTGCCGCATCACGGTGTGCGCCCGCACCGAAGCACGGCTCCGGCAGGCGGCGTCCGAAGTGGAGCAAACCGCCGGCAGAGCCGGGCGGGTGCTTGCCGTCAGTGCGGACGTCAGCACCGAAGCTGGTGCCGGTCAGGTCGTCGCCCGCACGGTCGAGACGTTTGGCGGTGTTGACGTCGTCGTCAACAACGTGTCGATGGCTGGAGGCCGGGGGCTGCTCGACACGTCGGATGCGGAGTGGCAGGAAGCCATCGATCAGGCGCTGGTGACGACGATTCGTGTCACCCGTCTCGCCGTTCCGCACATCCAGCGCCGCGGCGGCGGCTCCGTGATCATCATCGCGTCCATCTACGGGCGCGAAGCCGGCGGCCGCATGAGCTATAACGCCGTGAAGGCGGCGCAGATCAGCCTGGGCAAGTCGCTCGCGCAGCAGCTCGCCTCGTCGGACATCCGCGTCAACACGGTGTCGCCGGGATCGATCATGTTCGAGGGCGGATCGTGGTGGAAACGGCAGCAGCAGGATCCGGAGGGCATCGCCGAGTTCGTGAAGCGGGAGCTGCCGTTCGGCCGCTTTGGCCGTCCGGAGGAAGTCGCCAACGTCGTCGCGTTCCTCGCATCACCGAAGGCCAGCTGGATCAGCGGCACCTCGGTTGTCGTCGACGGCTGTCAGAGTCGATCGTTCTAGAGATCGCGGCGCGCGAATTGCCAGTACCCGATTGCCGTGCCGACGAGGCCGATTGTCCCGAGCACGGTCAAGTCCAGGGTCACCGGCGCCTTGTCGAGCAGGATCTGCGTGCCCTGGAAATAGTCGAACGGCGTCAGCCAGCGGAGCGGCTCGAATCGCTTCGAAAACTCGACGAGCACTTTGAGGAGAAACAGCGCGATGACGGCGATGGTCAGCGCGCCGAGCACGCCGCTTCGCCGTTCCAGTCGTGCGGCGACCGCAAGTGTCACACCACCGAAGGACCACGTGAGCGCGAACAGGTGCGCCGCCAGGTTGAGCACCGTCTTTCCCGACGGACCCGGCACGCCGTCGGGGGCCATCAGCGCCACGCTGGCCACGTTCGTGGCGGCAAGTACAAGGACGAGCGTCAGCGCCGTTACGGTCATGACGATCAGCGAGCGCGTCACGAGCCAATACCGTGGCAGCGGGCGTGCGAGGATAAGATCGACCAGCCCATCCTCGACATCCGAAGCCAGCTCGCTGCCGATGTACACCGCGAACAGCACCAGCAACAGGATCACGAGCGGTTCGAAGAACACGAGCGCAGTCATTCCGGAAAACGAGGCGAGGGATGGTCCGAGCCAGTTGCGCACGAACGCCGGTACGGCGTCGAACAGCCGGCCGTAGTCGCCCGACTCCTGCAGTGAGAGCGCCGCGCTCGTCAGCGCTACCTGGAAACCGACGAGCAGCAGCGCGCTGGCGGCCCACATCCGTGATACTCGCCCGAACGACCGCGCCAGCAGAGTCAGCACGGCTGTCCCTCCACGAAAAGGCCGAGGACGATGTCTTCGAGCGTCGGCGTCGAGTACCGGATGTCGTCCACCGGAAGACCACTGAGTGCCGTGAGCAGCGGGCCGAGTGGTCCCGGGACGTCGAGCACCCACTCACGGTCGCGACGTGACACGGTCGTCACTCCGGGCAGGATGGGGATCGCGGTGGTGACAGGCTGCGAGAAGAGAATCGTCACGCGGCGCGGGTGTGTGCCTCTCAGTTCGTGCAGCGTGCGGACCGTCACCAGCGACCCGCGGCGGATCAACGCGATGCGCCCGCAGATCCGTTCGACCTCGGAGAGCACGTGCGACGACAGAAAAACGGTCGTGCGTCCGGCGGCCGCCAGTCCGGCGATCTCTTCGGCGAAGGCGTCGATCATCAGCGGATCGAGCCCGGACGTCGGCTCATCCAGAATCAGCACCTGCGGCTCGGACATCAGCGCCTGAATGATGCCCAGCTTCCGCTTCATGCCGTGCGAGTAGTCGCGCATGCGGCGCTGCAGGTCGAGGTCGCTGACGTCAAACCGGCGGAACAGCGCGTCGAGCCGCGCCGGAGCCGGAGGGCGCGGTCCAATCGAGCCCAGGAACTTGAGATACGCGGCCCCGGTGAGCTCCGGGTACAGTGGCGTCTCGCCGGGGAGGTATCCGATCCGGCGGCGTGCCTCCAGCGCCTCGCGATGGCAGTCGAACCCGAGCACCGCCGCGCTGCCTGACGTTGGCCGCAGCAGATCCATCATCAGCCGGATGGCAGTGGTCTTGCCGGCGCCGTTCGCGCCGAGAAACCCGAAGACCTCGCCTGGCTCCACCGTCAGCGACAGCCGTTCGAGGCCAACGACGCGCCCGTAGTACTTCGTCAGGCCCTCGAGCGCGATTGCCGGCGCGCCCATCTCAGCGTCCTTGCATCCGGGCAAGCTCCCGCAGCACCACCGTCATCGAGTTGTCGGCCTCTCCGTTGCTGTCGCCCTCAATCACCACGTCATCCGGCCGCTGCTCGATCTCCCACTCGCCGGGCATGAGGCTGGCAGCCTTGATCTGCCTGATCAACCTGAACGAGACCTCGAACGGCACGCCCAGCATCGCGCCGCGCCCGAAGAACTCGCGCACGCGGAAATCGCCGCCGTCGATGTCCACGCGTGCGCGGCTGAGCACGAGCGGCGTGCCTGTCGATGCAACCGGCATCTCCGGCAGCTCGATCACGTAATGCATGCCGCTCGAATCCTCGAGCACGCTCAGGTGCTGGTCGGCATTGATTTGCATCAAACGCAGCATGGCGGCGGCCTGCGTCTGCAGCAACTGGGGGGGCGACGCCATTGGCCCAGGGAGCGACGTGACGCGGACGATGAAGTTGCGGCCATCGATGCGATGCATCTCGGTCCGGCGCCGGCGGGCAGGATCCTGCGCGGTTGCGGCAACCAGCACATCGCTGCGATCGAATTGCGCCAGCTTGTATCGAGCGGGATTGCCGCGGTCGAACAGCTGGACGATCCGATAGGGCCCGTCCGACAGACCGATACGCCCGCTGTAATCCGATGACAGTACGAGTTCGTACTCGAGTACCTCGACGCCGGTGCCGCCGGTCATCTGCTCGAGCGAGCGGTCGAGAATCTGCGCGGCTGACAGCGTGGCGGGCGCGTCCACTCGAGGCAGCACCACGAACATGATGACTGCCGCGGCGGCGGCGGTGGCAATGGCCGACGCCCACAGCGGCCTGCGCGTGCCCCACGACGGCCGCAGCACTGTTGCGCCCCGGGCAGCACCGGCCGCGTGCACCGCGTCGCGCACGCGGGAGGCCAGCGCGGCGGACGGCATGTCCTCCGGGATCGTGGACGCCAGCGTGGCCATCAGGCGGCGCCGCTCGTCCAGGCGCGCGGCGCAACCCGTGCAGTTCTCCACATGCGCGGCGAGTTCGGCCGCGGCCTCGCCGTCCGCGAGCTGTTGAATCTGGACATCAGTCAGGCAACGCACGATCGTTCTCCTCTAGGATCCGCATGTCTCGACCTGGCGCTTCCATCGATCGACCGCACGGGCGAGCAGCCGCCCGACCGACACCGGCCGGATGCCGGCGGCGCGAGCGATCTCTGCGTACGACAGGCCATGGGCGCGCAGCGAGAGCAGCAGGCGGTCGCGCGGCGCGAGCGAGGCGAGCGCCTGCCGCGCCGACGCGATCTCGCCGGTCGCGTCCTGCGGCGAAACTGTTCGCGAGTCGGCCTCGGCGTTCCATGGCAGCCATCGCGAGCGGGTGCGTATGCGGTCGCGACAGCCATTGGCCGCAACGGTGAAGAGCCATGCGCGCAAGTTGCCTCGGTCACCTCCGGACTGCAGATGCCGGAGCAGCTTCAGGAATGTGTCCTGGACGACGTCTTCGGCCTCGTCGCCGGTGCGAAGCATCGAGCGGCAGAAGCGGTAGACCGCCGTCCCCTCGGCGGCAAAGAGTCTCAGTACTTCGTCCTGCGGCTCAGGAGTCTGAAGCGTTGGCAATCGCAACCACGATTACACGTATAACGGCGGTACTGGAAGGTTTGTGACGGTGCGAGGGATCTTCGCTGGTCGGTGCGAAGTTCCTGACGCGGTCGGTGCGAGGGCGCTGACGCTGGCTAGTGCGAGAGGTTCTGACGCCGGTCTTCGCAATTTGCTTCGCGGGTCGGTTCAATAGCGGGCGGTCAGCCGGAATACAAAAATGAGCGACTTCGCCACAACCGCGAAGTCCGTTTGCACCGACCCGGCGCAGCCTGTTCGCACCGACCCGGCGCAGCCTGCTTCGCACCGACCCGGCGCAGCCTGCTTCGCACCGCCCCGGCGCAGCCTGCTTCGCACCGCCCCGGCACAGCCTGTTCGCACCAACCCTTAATCGTAGAATGCCGGCGCTTTCCTGACCTTCGCCATTGCCGTAAAGTCGTGTTGAATCCACAGACGGGCGCCGGTCTTCTCGAGGAACGCCTCGAGGGCCTCACGCGACTGCCGGGTCTGATCCATATCGAATTCGAACGTCGGCAGCCGGTTGAGCGTCCGCTCTTCCGGGTAGTGATAGAGGTCGCCCGACAGCACGATGCCGCCGGTCTTTGCGAGCCTGACGTACAGCACCTGATGTCCCGGCGTATGCCCCTTCGACAGCTTGATCACGACCGTCCCATCGCGGAAGACATCGTGATCGTCGCCTGAAATCAGTACTGTTTTTCCGTTTTTCAGCTCCGCGAACGTCGACGGCTGCGGCGGGTCCGGCACCTTCTCGGGCAGCATCACGTCGCGCTCGACCTGCCGCGCCAGCCACGTCGACCTCACGAACTGGTTGGCGTTGGCCGTGTGATCCCAGTGGTAGTGCGAGAGCGCAAGATACGTGATGTCTGACGGCGCATAGCCGATCGCGGCAAGCTGCGCCTTCATCGTGGTGCGCAGGGTGACGATCCGTTCCTGGCCATTCGACAGGACCAGCCGCCGCCGCACCGGCTTCCCGTTCGGTGTCCACGTGTCGTCCGCGATCGCGCCGGTATCCCACATCAGCGTTCCTCTCGGATGCGCGATCAGGAATGCCGTGACGGACAACTGTGCGGCCGAGATTTCTTCTTTCGTCAGCCGATAACGGGCGGGATCCGATTCGAGCGTGCCGCCGTCCAGAACGTAGAGGCGGACCGACTGGGGAAGGCGAGGCGATTGTCTGGACTGGCCGACGGCTGGCTGAAGCGCGAGGAGGGCAGCGAGCGCCAGCGCACCAACTGCAGCTCCTCGTCGCATTGCTCGCACCTACTTCTTGATGCCCAGCGCCGTGAGGACCTTCTGTGCGTAGGCCTCGTCGAGCTTGTTCAGGACGTCGGCGCTCGGATATTCCTTGATTTCGCCGATGACGTGCGGTGGCGCGTTGCGATCCTTGAAACGATCCCATTTCGGGAGGTTCCTGCCGTTGGGATCGCCCGTGCGCGCGAAGTTGACCCAGTACGACGACATCTGATCCGCGACCTCGCGGTCCCGCGCCGACTCCATTACCAGCTTCGGCGAGCTGCGGTCGGGAATCATCCGCGGGGCGTGGAGGTTGTTGAAGACGTAGACCATCTCCGCCGCGTGCGTCGCGCGCAGATTCGGGACGCCCGGCTCGTGCGGCGGCTCGTGCGTGAACACGTAAAAGTACGCCTTCCGGCCGAGCTGCGTCTGCTTCTCCGCGAAAATGCGGGCGTGCCACGCCATCGCGTCGCGCTGTGCGGTGTTGGTGTTGGCGGCGCCCCCGAAGCCCGTGTGCTCGTCCTTGTTGAATCCGGCGATCACGTCGACCGGATTCTGTCTGCCATTCGCGAATGTGATCGAGAGGTCCTCAGGAATGATCCATCCGTCGACGATCGGCTGTCCGCCGCCAAGTCCCATCGTTCTGATCTCGGCGGTACTCCTGGCGCGCAGCTCGGCAAGCGGCGGCACTGGTGCGGGCGCTGGTGGGGCTGCCGGTGCTGGTGGAGCTGCTGGCGCCTGACCCTGACCACGACCGCCGCCGCGCCCGGCACCACCGGCGCGTGGACCAGCGGCGGCCTCCGCCTGCTCGCGCGTCCGCATGACTCCCATTCCGAGCCCCATCCACCCGCCGCTCTCGGTGATCGCTTTGTGGAAGAGGCCCTTCGCGACCGGGGATCCGCTCAGCATGCCGACGATGGCCGCGCCGGCGGATTCACCAAAGATCGTCACGTTGTTGGGATCGCCGCCAAAGTTGGCGATGTTCGCCTTGACCCAGCGCAAGGCAGCGATCGCGTCGGCCAGCGCCTGGTTCCCGGAGGCTTTGTGAGGCGATTCCTTCGTGAGCTCCGGGTGAGCGTAGAAGCCGAAGATCCCGAGGCGGTAATTGAAGTTCACGAGGACGACACCCTTCTTCGCGAGGTTCTCGCCGTCGTTGTGCGGGGTGTTGCCACCGCCTTCGGTGTAGGCGCCGCCGTAGATCCAGACCATCACCGGCCGCCGGTCGTTCGCGCGGTTGGCCTGCGTCCAGACGTTCAGGTACAGGCAGTCCTCGCTCGGCTGCGGTGAATCGGGCAGGTCGATCGTGACGTTGACCGGCTGACGGTTCGGTGCCGGATTCTGTACGCACGGGCTGCCCCAGTACTTCGCCTCGCGGACGCCCTCCCATTTCTGGACCGGCTGCGGCTCCCGCCACCGCAGACTTCCGATCGGCGGAGTGCCGAACGGAATGCCCCGGAAGATCTGCACGCCCGACTTCAGTGTCTCGCCGGTGAGCAGTCCGCTGTCGGTCTTGACCGGATCGGGAATCGCGGCCGGCGTCGTGACGGTGGACGCCGCAACGGCGGCGACGATGACGACGATCGCAGTCCTGGCGTTCATTAACGTGTCGGCACCGTGTTGGTGTCGCCTACCGGAAGGCCTCGTTCGGCGCGCGACGAGTTGATGTAGTCGCGAATTGTCCGGTTGCCCTCGTGGCAGGCGTATTCCCACCACTCATAGCTGTTGTCGAGCTTGATCGGGTATCGCACGGTATACGGTCGCGTCATCACCACCGGATCTTCCACCTTCATCTCGTACAGAAGGTAATCCTTGTTCAGGCGCGTAAACCGCTCTGTCGTTTTCATCCGCTCGCTGACCGGCCAGCGGTTTCCCCCTGGAATTCCTGGTGGCGTACCGTACACGCCCAGGTTCGTACCCGAGGGGCCCGGCTTGTAGTTCGTCGTCTCGACGACCAGCGTGTTGCCGTCCCAGCGGCCGCGCGGCTCACCCATGTAGTGGCTGTGCGCAGCCTTCAGCGGAGGCCGCCCGTCGGTATAGATGATGCGATCCTCATGGATCATCTCGAGGCTGAGGACAACCATGCCCGGCGCCTGGAAGATCTTGATGCCGTTGTTGTACCGGTAGGCCATCATCGATGTCGGCATGCCGCGGGTGATACAACGGTCCCAGCTGTCGAAGTCAGTCCAGTGATCCCAGAGCTGTTTTTCCTGAGGACCGATTGACCAGCTGCTCCGCATCAGCGCTGATCGCCGTCGGCCTTCGTCTGTGAGCTCCGGCAGCTGGCCGTTCGGCGGGTCCATGATCGTCGAGCGCTGACGCAACGGCGTCTGCGGATCCGTGACGCCGCCCTGGAGTGCTGCACCGAAGTCGCCTCGCGCGAGCGCCTGCGTCGCGTTGTCGCCTTCCTTCTCGAGCCGCGTGAACCGCTCCATGACGACCTTGTATTCCGCGTCGCTCAGGAACGGTGTCGTCGGGTCACACGGCGGCGCAGGCGGGGTGTTCGGAGCGGGCGCTGCCGGACCCGCCCCGCGCCCGCGCGGAGGGTTCGCGGGGCACGAGTTCGGGCCGCGGACCAGGTTGATGCCAGCGGGAATCGGCCATGTCCCCTCGAGGTCGGGTTCGCCCCACGCGGTTCGCGGATGAATCCACCCCTTGGGCGTTTCGATGAACTGGTTTGCTTCGCTCGCAGCGACTCCCGGTGACGGCTGACCAGGTGCCTGAGCGCTCGCCGCGACGACGAAGAGGCCGGCGGCAAAGGCACCGAGCACACAGTTTCGGGCAGATTCAGCAATGAAATGCATGACGTCGATCTTACCCTGCGCCGATCGCGCGCCGCAGGGCGAACGAATGCGTTTCCGGTACGGCTCATGCTCCGCGATTCACGTACGACCAGACGTGTTCGCGGATATGACAGGAGGTGGCCGTGGCGGTTGCAACTGAACAGCGGATCGATCCGACGCTACGCGGGAGTCAGCCATTCGGCTGGCACGAATCGGAAGACATCAACAGTCAGGTGAACGTCGGGCGCATCGAGCGCTGGATGTCGCTCATTGCCGGCGGCGTGCTGGCTGCCTACGCCATCAAGCGCAGGACGGCCGGCAGCGGAATGGCCGCGCTCGCCGCGGGTGAGCTGATGTATCGCGGCGCCACCGGGCACTGCCACCTGTATCAGGCGCTGGGCGTCAACCACGCCGAGGGCCACGCATTCGAACGCGGCACGGGCGTGATCGCGGATCGCGGCTCCGACACACGGCGCCGCCTGGGCGGCCGCCGCGGAATCCACGTCGAGGAGTCGGTCACCGTCAACCGCCCGATCGCGGAAGTGTACCGATTCTGGCGCGATTTCGAAAACCTTCCCCGATTCATGCGTCATCTGGAGTCGGTGGCGATGCGCGAGGAAGGCGTGTCGCGCTGGGCGGCCAAGGGACCGGCAGGCACCCGTGTCGAGTGGGACGCGCGAATCATCAACGACGTTGAAAACAAGGTTATCGGCTGGCAGTCGCTCGACGGCTCGACGGTTGCCACCGCCGGATCGGTGAACTTCGCGGAGACCGGTCACGGCACCGCAGTGCGCGTGCACCTCCAATACAACCCGCCGGCCGGAAAGCTCGGTTCGACCATCGCGTGGCTGCTCGGCGAGGAACCGGGTCTGCAGATTCGCGAGGACTTGCGCCGGTTCAAAGCGCTGCTCGAAACCGGTGAGATCCCGACGACGGAAGGACAGCCGTCCGGACGCACCGCGAGGACCCGGTGATGAAGGCCGTCTGCTGGGAGCGGACGCACCACGTCGCGGTCGAGGATGTGCCGGACCCGTCGATTCTCAATCCGCGCGACGCCATCGTCCGCATCACCTCGACCGCAATCTGCGGCTCCGACCTGCACCTCTACAACGGGTTCATTCCCACGATGCAGGCCGGCGACATCCTCGGCCACGAATTCATGGGCGAGGTCGTCGAGGTCGGCACCGGCGTGAGCAACCTGCAGAAAGGGGACCGGGTGATCGTCCCGTTCCCGATTGCGTGCGGGCGCTGCTTCTTCTGCACGCACGACCTGTGGTCCTGCTGCGACAACTCGAATCCGAACGCGGCGCTGGCCGAAAAACTTTACGGGTTTTCGGCGGCGGGCCTGTTCGGTTATTCCCACATGATGGGTGGATACGCCGGCGGCCAGGCGCAGTATGCCCGGGTGCCTTACGCCGATGTGGGTCCGTTCAAGGTGCCGGCGACGCTCACGGACGAGCAGGTTCTCTTTCTGACCGACATCTTCCCGACCGGATACATGGCGGCCGAGAACTGCGACATCGCGGGCGGCGAGACGATTGCCGTCTGGGGATGCGGACCGGTGGGACAGTTTGCGATCCGCAGTGCGTTCCTGCTTGGCGCGAAACGGGTTATCGCCATCGATACGGTGCCCGAGCGGCTGCAGATGGCCGCCGACGGGGGCGCCGAAACGCTCGATTCATTGCACGACGATGTGTTCGAGCGGCTCAAGGACCTGACGGGCGGTCTCGGCCCCGATGCGTGCATCGACGCGGTGGGAATGGAAGCGCACGGTGCCAAAGCCGATTACTGGTACGACAAGGCCAAGACGATGACCTTCATGGCGACCGATCGCGCCAGCGCGCTCCGCCAGGCGATCAACTCCTGCCGCAAGGGCGGTGTCGTCTCGGTGCCCGGCGTCTACGGCGGGTTCGTCGACAAGGTGCCGGTGGGCGCGGCATTCAACAAGGGACTGACGCTGCGGATGGGGCAGACGCACGTCCACAAGTACTTGCCGCGATTGCTGCAGCACATCGAGAAAGGTGACATCGATCCTTCGTTCGTCGTCACGCACACGGTGTCGCTCGACAGCGCGCCGGAAATGTACCGGACGTTCAGGGACAAGAAGGACGGCTGCATCAAAGTGGTGATGAAGCCGCATTAGGTTGGCTGGGTGGCCTGGGTTGCCTGGGTGGCCTGGGTGGCCTGGGTTGGCTGGGTGGCCTGGGTTGCCTGGGTGGCCTGGGTTGCTCATCAGGTTGTCTTCCGTCCGACGGCGACCAGCGAAGACCCGATCGGCGGCGGGATCAATCGTTCGAGCGGCAGGGCCCACGGCGCCACGAAGCGTTCGAACAGCCTCACCTGTGCGAGGTTGTGGTGCCGCGCCTTCGCGATGTGCGAGTTGTACATCCAGCCAATCAGTCCGATCGGGTTCGCGTATCTGAGCCGGACCAGCTCGAGGTCCGCGGCCGCGAAGGCGGCCGAAAGCGTGCGCTTCGAGTAGCGCCGATGGTGCCCGAGTTCCGCGTCGATCGGTCCGTACGCCGCCTGGATCGCCGGTACGTAAATCAACACGTGGCCACCCGGGACGATGACGCCGTTGAACGTCTTCAACGCCGCCACATCGTCTTCGATATGTTCGAGGACGTTGGTGCAGTAGACCGTATCGAGCCGGTGTTGCTGCAGCTCGTCCACGTCGCATTCCTCGAGGTGACGTGGTTCGATCCTGAACTTTGGTTCGGCGCGCATGGCCGCCGCGAGCCGCGCGGCGCAGTTGGCGTTCGGCTCGATTCCGATCACGAGATCCGCCGAGCGAACGAGCTTGCGGCTCATGGTGCCGATTCCAGCGCCAACCTCCAGGACCCGCCGGCCGATGAAAGGCTTGAAGATCGAAAAGATGAAGTCGCTGTAGCGCCGGGCTTCTTCGATGACTTCGAGGTCGTTCGCCGCGTACGCGTGGCTGGTCTGATCGAACCTGCGGTCGACGTTCGCTCCGTCGCTCATCTGGTTCAACCGTACCATGACTACGCCAGCTTCCGCATGCGCAGCGTCAGCAGGGCGGCGATGAGGACCGTCATGCCGAGGGTAATGATCGACAGATTGAGCAGAGCGTAGAGGAGCTCCCTGCCGAGGAGATCGTACAGGCTGAGGCCGATCGCCGCGACACCGACGACGATCATCGCGCGCAGCAACCGCGGAAGCCGGTCGAAGTCGTTGACGACGTACGCCAGCGCTGTCGTCGCCAGAATGACGACGTAGTCCCATCCCTGCGGCGAGATGAGCGGCGTGATCGCAATGAGCAGTCCTGCTTCCAGGCCATCCGGCCGGGCCACATTGGTGCGGCGCAGAAACGCGGCTCCGGCGGCGGCGAGCAGGGCGAACGACGAGGCTGATGCGAGGGCGGTTGCCACGGGGCCGATACCCAGCCACTTGGCCCACATCGAGGCGAGCGACACGTTGTCGGAGTGGAGCAGCGTGCCGGTTGTCGTCCCGGTCACCGTACGCCACCAGTCGCGGTGGAGCGCCTCCGTGCCGTCGAGGCCGTACACCATCACCGGAAGCGCCCACGCGAGGGCCAGCCCGGCAACGAGCGCGGCGATTGAGCCCAAGCGACGCCGCGCAATCATCCAGGGCGCGAGGATCAGCGCGTACGGCTTGAGGACAATCGCGACGGCAACGGCGGCGCCGGCAAGCGCCTCCTGGCCGCGACGCAATGCCACGATCGCGCAGGTCACCACAAGGGCGACGAGCGTGTTGACCTGGCCGAGCACCAGATCCTCGGCGTAGTACTTGCCAAGGCCGACGACGATCGCCGCGATCAGGAGCCACTTCGGCTTCCGCCGAAAGGGCAGCACCGCTGTGTTCAGCGACAGCAGCGCGGCCAGCGCTGAGACCGACAGCGTGAACCACAGCGCCTTTGCCACGTCGAGCGGGAGGAGTCCCAGCGGAATCGCGATGACCGCGAAGGCCGGGAAGTATTTGAACTGATACTCCCCGTCCGACGGACGATAGAGCGGTTCGCCTGCGGCGGCCCGCGCACCCGCGCGCCAGTAGACCTCGAAGTCGGGCATCCGCGGCGCGGCCTTGGCGACGAAGAGCCAGACCGCAACGCCGGCTAGCAGCGCCGCGACGACGAGGCGCCAGGTTCGTGCGCGGGTGACTGTGCGCGCCGGGAGCGCCGCCGGGACTGACGTCGTCACCCGTTAATTGTCGTTGGGTTTCGAGGAAACGGAGGTGGCAGGAGTTCACGGATTCACACCGAGAATTGGAGGGCTGAGTAAGCTGGGTTGCCTAGGTTGCCTGGGTAATGCGGCGCTCACATTTCGTTGTTCTCCATCGCCGCGCGATAGGTGGGCGCCGTCAGCTTCGAGGGCGCCCAATCCGACTGACTGTCGCGGCCGCGGCGAGTCGTATCCCCGTCGACGCCGGTGGCCGGCGGCAGCAGCCCGTTGATCATCGTCATCGCCTTCGCGAACAGCTCGGGTGCGATCGTGCGCGCGAGGATCGCCAGCTTCGCCTGCACGGTGATCACCAGCTCGGCGTCGCCGCGGCGGCAGGCTTCCAGAATCTGTCCCGCCGCGCGTGTGGCATTGATCGTCGCCAGCGGGAGTGAGTCGGAGATGGCGAACCAGGCGAACTCCTTCGGGTGCCGGCCTTTGAACGTCGCGTTGAGCGGTGAGCCTGTCCGCATCAGTCCCGGGCACACCGTGGTGACATGGATGTTCTGTCGCGCCAGCTCGTAGCAGAGGCCGTCCGACAGCCCCGCGAGCGCGAACTTGCTCGCGGAGTAGGGGACGAGGTGCGGCACGCTGATGCGGCCGCCGATCGACGAGATGTTGACGATGCGGCCTTCGCCCTGGCTGCGCATGTGCGGGAGCACGGCGAGGATCCCGTAGAGGGGACCCCAGAAATGCGTCTCCATCGCGTCCTGATAGTCCGCGAGCGTCATGTGCCCGACAGGGCCGACCTGGATGATGCCGGCGTTGTTGATCAGGACGTCGATTCGTCCGAACCGCTCGTACGCCTGCGCGATCGCCCGCTCGGCATCGTGCCGGTTCCGGACGTCACCGGTGACCGGGAGCACTTCGGCAAACGGCTGCCGGGCGCGAATGTCATCGACCGCGCGGTCAAGCTCCTCGTCGCTGCGCGCCACCAGCGTCAGCTGCGCCCCTTGATGCGCCAGTTCGCGCGCCATGACGAGCCCAAGGCCACGGGACCCGCCCGTAATGACTACGGACTTTCCGGCAAAGTCGTAATCGGCGCGCCGCCGCAACGCCTGCGCGGCGAGGAAGGCGCCAACACCAACCGCGCCAATGATCAGATTTCTTTTCTGCTGTTCCGTCATGGGCCTTGCTCCTGCAGTCCTTGGGCCCGGGCGCGTTTCGCCTTATGATCTCCTGCGCCATGCTCCCTGCCAGACGCACCGATCCGGCCCACGACACGGCGCTGCAGATGGCTCTGGATCGGCTCACAGCAGGCGTCGAACGGCCGGATAGGCCGGATGGGTGGGTGACCGCCGTGCGCCGGCTGCCCGCGCGTCAGGCCGAATACGCAGCGTTTCCTGACGAATTCGACCCGGTCGTCGGCGAAATCCTCCGCGACCGCGGTATCGACCAGCTCTACACGCATCAGGCCACGGCCATTGGCCATGCGCTCGCTGGCCGTAACGTGGTCATCACCACGCCGACGGCGTCGGGGAAGACGCTCTGCTACAACGCGCCGGTGCTCAGCGCCATCCTTCGCGACGCTTCGACCCGTGCTCTGTATCTCTTTCCGACAAAAGCGCTCGCACAGGATCAGCTGGCGGAGCTGCACGAGCTCTCGGACCAGGCGTCGCGGCGGACCGGACACGAAATCGGGGTGTTCACCTACGACGGCGATACGCCGCAGGATGCGCGGCGCGCGATTCGCGGCCGCGCGCACGTCGTGCTGAGCAATCCCGACATGATCCATTCGGGGATCCTGCCGCATCACCCGCGCTGGGCGAAGCTGTTCGAGAACCTGAAGTTCGTCGTCATCGACGAGCTGCACGCATATCGCGGCGTCTTCGGCAGTCACCTCACCAATGTGCTCAGGCGGCTCCGCCGCATCTGCGGGCACTACGGCTCCCACCCGGTGTTCATCTGTTCGTCGGCAACGATTGCCAATCCGCGCGAGCTCGCGGAAGCGCTGGTCGAGCAGCCGTTCGAGCTCGTCTCCGAGAGTGGCGCGCCACGCGGGGAAAAGTTCTTCCTGTTCGTGAACCCGCCCGTGGTCAATCAGCAGCTCGGGATCCGGCGTTCGTATCTGGCCGAAACGAGGCGCGTTGCGTCCGAGTTCCTCAGGCGGAAGCTGCAATTGATCGTCTTCACGCAGAGCCGTTTGACCACCGAGATCCTGACGACGTATCTGAAGGACGACTTCGACGGCCCGCCCGGGACGCGGGACCAGATCCGCGGGTATCGCGGAGGTTACCTGCCGCAGCGGCGGCGCGAGATCGAGAAGGGACTGCGCGAGGGGAGCGTTCGCGCGGTCGTGTCGACGAACGCGCTCGAGCTCGGCATCGACATTGGTGCGCTGGACGTGTGCGTCATGGCCGGATATCCGGGCACCATTGCCGCGACGTGGCAGCGCGCGGGGCGCGCCGGACGCCGCAGCAGCCGGTCGGCCGCCGTGCTCGTTGGCAGCAGCGCGCCGCTCGATCAGTTCGTCGTCCGGAACCCGTCGTATTTCTTCGACGCGCCGCCCGAGCGCGCGCTCATCAACCCGGACAATCTGCACATCCTTGTCGATCACGTGAAGTGCGCGGCGTTCGAGCTGCCGTTCACGACCGTCGAGCAGTACGGACGCCACGACGTCCAGGAGGTGCTCGGCGTCCTCGCCGAAAGCGGGCTGGTGTACCGCGCCGAAGGCGCGGAGGGCAAATACGGCGCCGAGGCCGCGGACGGCGAAGGGCACTGGCAGTGGACGAACGAGTCGTATCCGGCCGATGCGGTCAGCCTGCGCTCGATTTCATCCGACAACTTCGTGGTCGTTGACACCACGGACGGGGCCGACGTGATCGGCGAGACGAGCTTCAACAGTGGTCCGGCGACGCTGCACGAGAAGGCGATCTACCTCATCGAGGGCGCGCTCTATCAGGTGGAGAAGCTCGATTTCGACGGACGCAAGGCGTACGTCCGGCGCATCGACTGCGACTACTACACCGACGCCATCACCTATACGAAGGTGACGGTCCTCGAGACCTTTGAACAGGGATTGGGGATCGGGGATCAGGGGTCGGGGAATCCTGAGACGCCTCGTCCCCGGCCCCGCGTCCCCGGTCCCTCGTGCCATGGGGAAGTCCACGTCTCTTCACGGGTGGTCGGCTTCAAGAAGATCAAGTTCTACACGAACGAGAACGTCGGCTCGGGTGAGCTCGATCTGCCCGAGCAGCAGATGCATACGACCGCCTACTGGCTGACGGTGCCGCCGGAGGTGATGGGCGCGCTGCCGTACGCCGCGGACGACCGTCGCGACGGCGTCGTCGGACTCGCGTTCGCGATGCGCCAGGTGGCGCAGCTGCTGCTGATGTGCGATCGGCAGGATATCGGGATCTCGATCGGGTCGGGCGAGCAGGGCGACGACACGGACCTCAATCGTGCAGGGTTCCCCGCCAAGCTGTCCGATCAGCCGCGTATTTTCGTCTACGACAACTACCCGGGCGGCATCGGATTCAGCCAGCCGCTGTTTGCGATGCACGACGAGCTGCTGGGGCGAACGCAGGCGCTGATCGCCGGCTGCGAATGCGAGCATGGGTGTCCAACGTGTGTGGGGCCGGTGGGTAACACCGGACCGCTGGCCAAGAGCGTGGCCCTGCGCATCCTCGCGCTGATCGCGACGCCGCCGCAGCTGGAAGAGGGCGCGGCGTGAGCTCGCTGGCCGATCGACTGCGCGGAGTGATGGCGGGGAACGTTCTGAAAGAGAACGTGGGGCGGACCCTGTCGGGTCCGCCAGGCGCGCCTGACCCCGGGG
>JBOGIQ010000009.1:0-47436 GCA_050742535.1 Vicinamibacterales bacterium
TCCGCCGCCCTCACCGCGCGGGCCGCGCCCTTCGCCAGGCACGCACGGGTTTGGCTGCCCTCGTCCGTCCTGCGCCCCCGCGTTCATCGGCACGAGACCGGCGCCGCCAATGGCCAGGATCGCCAGTAAGAATCCGCGACGGTTCATAATCTCCTCCGCTGGCGTGGAATCTATCCCAATCGGCGTCGGGTCGTTGTGAAATTTCTGCGGCTGCAACCACCTCATCACCACATTCGAGAACGTGTCGTGCAGGCTGGAATCAGCCCTACGCGGAGTCAACATCGAGCCGAAGGTCCGCCTGAAGGCGGACACTACGGTTTTCCACCTCAGTGCCGGAAGTGCCGCCGCCCCGTAAACACCATCGCCAGGCCGTGCTCGTCGGCGGCGGCAATCACTTCGTCGTCGCGCACTGACCCGCCGGGCTGAACGACGGCCGTGGCCCCGGCCTCCGCCACTGCGTCCAGCCCGTCGCGGAACGGGAAGAAGGCGTCGGACGCCGCAACGGATCCGCGCAGCAGCTCGGAGCCGGCGCCGGCTGCCTTCATCCGCGCCAGATGGACGGCATCGACGCGGCTCATCTGCCCGGCGCCAATCGCCAGCGTGCGATCCGCGGACGTGAAGATCACCGCGTTCGACTTGACATGCGCGCAGATCCGCCACGCGAAGCGGAGCGCCTGCCATTCCTTCTCCGTGGGCTGACGCTTCGTCACGACTCTGAGCTGGGTATTGGGCTGGCTGTCGGGCCACGCCTCCGCGGCCTCGGCGACGCGGTCGCGGCTCTGCTCGACCAGTGCACCGACGAGCGACCTGATGTCTCGATCGGCCGCGGGAATCTGCGTGAAGTCGGTGGTGACGACGCGGAGGTTGGGTTTGCCCGCGAGCACCGCCCGCGCCTCCTCATCGACACCCGGTGCGATGACCGCCTCGATGAAGGTCGACACGAGAGCGCGCGCGGCCGCAGCCTCGATCGGTCGGTTAAGGCCGACGATGCCGCCGAAGGCGGCGAGCGCGTCTGCATCCCGGGCGCGCACGTAGGCTTCACCCGCATCGCCGCCCGTCGCGACGCCGCACGGGTTGGTGTGCTTGATGACCGCGGCGGCCGGTTCGCCGAAGTCGAGGACGATGCGCAGCGCGGCGTCGAGATCGAGGAGATTGTTGTACGACAGCTCCTTGCCCTGCAGAACGGAGGCGTCGCCGAACCCGTAGCGCGGATACTCGGCGTACCACGTCGCACTCTGATGCGGGTTCTCGCCGTAGCGGAGGTCCTGGATCTTCAGGAGCGCGCGCATCCGGAAGGCGGGTGAGCCGGCGACTTCCCTGACAAATCCCGTGTCGGACACGCTGACTTCCGCGAGCGTCGCCGCGATCGCGGCGTCGTAGAAGGCCGTGTGCACGAAGGCGCGCCGCGCCAGCGCGAACCGGAAACCGTGCGACGGTCCACCCTCGAGATCGAGCTGATCGAGCACCGACGGATAGTCGTCGGGCGAGACGATCACGAGCACGTCCTGGAAGTTCTTGGCGGCGGCGCGCACGAGGCTTGGTCCACCAATGTCGATCTCCTCGATCAGCGCGTCGAACGGCGTATCGGCGCTCGCGGCAGCTTTGGCGAACGGATAGAGGTTCACGGCCACGAGATCGATCATCGTGATCCCATGCCGGGCTGCCGCCTCGCGATCGGCGGCGACGGCGCGGCGCGCGAGAATGCCGCCGTGCACCATCGGATGCAGCGTCTTGACGCGGCCGTCCATCATTTCCGGAAAGCTGGTGACCGCGCTGATGGGAAGGACGGAAAGACCGCCTTCTTCGAGCGCGCGCGCCGTGCCGCCGGTGGACACCAGCTCGAATCCGCGCGCGGCGAGTCCACGCGCAAAATCGAGCAAGCCAGTTTTATCCGAGACGCTTAAGAGGGCTCTACGCATCGCCAATCGCTTGACTCTCCATAACCGCACGCGTAGGATAAGCGTGCGTTGAGGGGCGTTCCCACAACGTTGCAGTCGAGGCCGCGCAAGCACTCGCGGTCTTTTTTTGTGCCCGAAATACCGGGTGGCAGGGAAGAAGAACGATGCGCATTACAGGCAAGGTCAAGTGGTTCAACAACGCCAAGGGCTACGGATTCATTGAGCGCGAGGGTGGCAGCGACGTGTTCGTGCACTACTCCGCAATCAGTGGCAACGGCTTCCGGTCCCTGGAAGAGGGTCAGGCGGTCGAGTTCGAGATCGTCGACGGTCCGAAGGGTCCGCAGGCAGGGAACGTCACCAAAGCCTAGAACCACGAACAACGACCTGGCCCGGCGTAGTGTTCTCGACGATCGAAACACTCGCCGGGCTTTTTTGTGCCCGCTGCGCGCTCTAACGATGCTCGTCGCTGTCTCCCGGAACGCCTCAGCGGCGTTCCTCAGTGCCACGTAACGCGCGTGCCGTAAAGTTTACCTTCCCGTCCTTCAGCGCGATACGGAACGCCACCTCCGGACTGCCCTTTTCCTTGAGCCCCGCCACCTGCGTCTTGATCAGGTCGGCGAACTTGTGGAACGGCACCGGCTCCTCACCCGACTGGCGGCGCGCTTCCGCCAGGCTGTCATAGAGATCGTGCAGCTTGTCCATCTCCTGCATCGGGTTGGAGAAGGTCGTCACATGCAGGATGCGATCCTCGGGGCGCTTCGGCTTTTTCTCCTCGGTGCGGGCTGGCTGGGCAAATGGTCCCGGCCGCCCCTCCTCGCGGGCGCGGAGCCCGCGCTCCCAGAGATCCACGAACGTCTGGAAACGCGACTGCAGCGTGTCGAAACGGAAGCGGTGGCCGGTGTTGCTCATGTGCCCGCGGTCGAGGCGCTTGACCATCGCCTGCACGCGGCCGCGCGTCTCCCAGGGCGGCCGCGGCAGCCGGCCGGCGAAGAACATGTTGTACTCCGCCTCCAGCCGCTTCAACTCCGCCTCGAGCGTCGTCAACTCGCGATCGACGTCGAGTTTTTCGTCCGGCACCAGCTGATCTTAGAACGGGTCCGGCTGAAGCCGGACACTACGTGTGCTATTTGAAACCGGGGTTCAGCGTGCCTTTCGCGCGCGCCACGTCCAGCAGCGTCGGATAGAACTGTACAAAGGTGCGCTCCACAGCCGTACTCTTCGTGTGGCACTCGACGCAGGAGGCGACGTCCTTGCCTTCCAGCGGCGGTGCGCTGTCGGCGAGGACTGCCGCTGCCGGCTTGACCGTCGCTTCCGGCTTCAGCCGGAAGTTGTAGAACGCCCAGCCGTCCGGGAAGCGCGCGTCCTTGACTTCGGCCTCCAGGCCGACGAGCCGTGTCTGAAAGCGGCCGGTGGTATTCGGCGGCGCCTCTGTTCCTGAAGCGCGGAACTCGAGGACGAACACTGACTTGTCCGGCCACCGCCCCGTGCTCATGAAGCCTCGATATGCGGCGGGGTTGACGAACACGTTGGTGAACGTGTTACCGGACGCGCCCTGCTCGTACGTCAACCCAAGCCCGGCACCGACGAATACCCATTCGCGGTAGTTCGGCGGGCGCACGAGGTTGTTCCCGTTGACGTATGTCGGACCGTCAATCGGCTGCTGTTGGGTGGCCTGGGTTGCCTGGGTCGAGGCGAACATCGCACTGAGCACCAGGCACACACAACCCAACGCGAAGACGAACGGAGGACCGAGAAGCCGGAAGCGTGAAGGTTTCATTGACTTATCACTCCGAGCGCGACGAGCAGAGGGATGATAACAGCCACGATCGCCTCCCCGGCGATGAGCCCCGAGGCGAGCGGCACCAGATAAGCCGTGTTCGACGCGCGATCCACGCGCCGCCAGATCGTATCAACCACGCTGCCGAGGAACATCACGATAATGACCGACGCCGGCACCAGCATTCCAATCGCGGCGCCGGTCGGAGACGGCACCCATTTGATCTTGCGGTCTTCCAGCATGGTGAAGAGTATGCCGAGCGCAACGCCGACGAACAGCGCCTGGACAGCGCCCGCGGGCAACGCGTCGAAGCCCTGCGAGAGGATCTCGGCGAAACCCGCCAGCCGCCGCGACGTCGGCGACGCCAACCCGGCGTGCTCGCCGACGATGCCGTAGGTCTCGCGCAGCAGCGGATACATCCACGAGACGGCCGCGGCCCCGACCGGTGTTCCGAGCAGCTGCATGATCGTCATCGCCTTCGGCGTCGAACCGAGCATGTAGCCGGCCTTGTAGTCCTGCATCAGCGCCTCGGATTCGACGGCTATCGTGCCCGTCGTGCCGCTGGAGACCATGTTGACCGTCAGGTTGCCGGGCACGATCGCGCCGAAGATGACCTGCATCATGTTCGTCATCTGGCTGATCGGCCCCCAGTTCGTCTCACCGAGCACCCTCAGCCCGACGAGCATCAACGGCAGCGACAACAGAATGGCGATACCGGTCAGCCACATCGCGATGCCGAACATGAGCTGCTGCAGCACCATCAAGCCAATCGCCAGCGCAATCGACCCGACGACGACCCACTGCAGCGGAAACGACGTCACGTCGGCGCGGGCACCGGAGAGCCGCGAAAAGGTCCGCTTCAGAATGCTCCAGCGCAGCGCCAGCGCGGTGAGCCCGCCCGACACCATCATGGCGGTTGCCGGCCACATGATCCAGAACAGCACGTCCGTGCGCGTGAAGGTGTCGGCAATGACCCCGTAGCGGAGCAGCAGATACGGCGCGATGATCCACCCCGCGATCGTCCCGAGCAGCATGCTGGCGTTGATGCGCATGCCGACCAGCATCCCGGAGCCGATCGCCAGCAGGCTCCAGTTCACGCCGACGCCGGTCGTCATCATGATCGCGGTTCCGAACAGCATGGTGGACGGGAACCACTCGAGGACGAGGGCGTCCTCGGTCATCAGCATGAGCGCCGCCGACACAACGACGCCGATGCCCAGCGCCCGCGCCGCGCGGGTCGCCTCACCGCCGCGCGAATCGAGCACGATGAGCGTTTCACCGGCGGCCACGCCGTCGGCGTAGGTCAGCTTCTCGTCGACGACGAAGTGCTGCCGCATCGGCACCGCCAGGAGGACGCCCAGCAATCCCGCGACCGTGAGCCACGCGAACGACTGCAGCGGACTGAGGATCGTCGTGAAGGAGACGTTCGGGCTGGCGGCGAGCATGTCGAACGCCGCGAGCACGATGCACATGAAGGCCGTCTGTGCGCCCGCGGTGCCCGCCGTCTGCACCATGTTGTTTTCCCAGCGGTTGTAATTGCGGAAAGCGATGCCAAGCGCCAGATAGCCGAAGAAGGCCGCGACCACCGACACGTTGGGCCCGAAGCCAAGCTTCAGGACGATGTACGGGTAGGACGCGCCCATGACCGCCGCGACGACCAGTCCGCACAGGACCGAACGTGGTGTCAGCTCGCGGATGCCCGGTGGCTTGACTCCCTGAACCGCGCCGATACGCGGTTCGTCTGCGCCGCTGCTCATATGGGGCGGGAGTCTATCAGTCCTTGGTGCTAGGTCCTTGGTCCGTGGTCCGTTCGTGGTCCTTCGTCCGTCCTAGGTCCTTGGTCCCGTCCTTGGTCCTGGGACGAAGGACGAGGGACTAAGGACGGACTCAGGACCAGGGACGGACCAGGAACCAAGAACGAAGGACCAAGGACAGGTACTGGCCGTCAGGCCGTAGCCGGCGCCGGCGCGTCGACGCCCTGCCACAGGTTGTACGTGCTCAACTCCTCGCGTCCGCACGACTTCAGGTAGCAGAACAACTGCGTCCGGTAGGCCGCGTGCCCGCCGACGACGAGATCGACGATGAACTTACCCTTGCTGACCGGCTGACCATCGAAGCCAGTCATTTCGGCGCGGAAGTCAGCGTCCGACATGTCGCCCAGCAGCTTCGCGTACTCGTCACCCTGCCGCTTGAGTACCGCGACGGTCTGATTCCAGTCGCGCGCTTCGGCGGCCTTGGTCGCCTCCGTCCACGAATCCATTGAGAATCCGCCGGACTTCGCGGCCTGGACCAGCTGCGGCCCCATGATCGTCATGTAGCGCAGCAACTCCAGGGAACTGCGCTGCTTCGGCGTCGGCCGGTAGTCGACCATCGACGGTTCGACCTTCTCGGCCAGGTGAGCGAGGATGCGGGATTCCTTCTGCAGGGTGTTCAAGAGATCTTGCTTTGTCAGGACCATGTCACGTCTCCATTGTTCATACGTCACTTCACGATCGCATAGCAGAGTGCATCGCGCGGCTCGTCGCTGATGTTCGGATGCACGATCCACCGGCGAAGCACGCCCTCGCGTTCCATGCCGACGGATTCGAGCAGACGGGCCGAGCCAACGTTCTCGACATCACAGGTCGCCCACACCCTGTAAACGTCCGGACGTGAGAGCGCCCACGCCACGACGAAACGCACCGCTTCCGACATCAGACCACGCCGCCACAGCCTCCGTTGCAGCACGTAGCCGATGTCGACTGACGTGCCGTGAAGCCGGGCCTCAACCATCCCAGCCAGGCTTCCATCGTGCTTCATCCACAGCGTCCATGGGAACGCGCTGCGGTCCTGCCATGCGCGCTCGCAGCGATCGAGGAAGGCCCTGGTCTCGTGCAGGTCACGATGGGGGCGCCAGATCATATACCGCGCGACTTCCGGGTCCTGCGCATAGGCGTCGAAGAGCGCCGGCGCGGCATCAGACGTCGCCCGGCGCGCCACCAGGCGCGCAGTGTCCCAGCGGACGGGTACGTCCGTCATGGGGTGCAGTCTAGAAGATCGTCGCGATCGATTCGGCGGCGAAGTCGAGGACCTGGGTCGGCAGCACGCCGAGGTAGACGATCACGGCAATCGCCACGGTCAGCGCCGCCATGCCAAGGCGCGGCACGGTGACGGGGCCCGGCAGGCCAGCCTCGCGGTCAGCCATATACATCATCACGACCACGCGCAGGTAGAAGAAAACGGACACCACGCTGGTCAGCACGCCGATGATGGCCAGCCAGTAGTAACCGGCGCTCACCGCGGCGCTGAAGATGTACCACTTGCCGATGAAGCCGGCCGTCGGCGGCAGGCCGCCGAGCGACAGCAGGCACACCGTCATCAGCGCCGCCAGCGCGGGGCGCGAATGCCACAGCCCGGCGTAATCGCGCAATTCGTCGTTCTCGCTGTCGCGGCTGCCGAGCAGCGCGATCACGCCGAAGGCCGCCAGATTGGTCACCGAGTAGGCCAGCAGGTAGAACAGGATGGCCGCCTTGCCGACTGAGTTCGCCGCCACCAGGCCGACCAGCAGATACCCGCCGTGCGCGATGCTCGAATACGCGAGCATGCGCTTCAGATTGCTCTGCGCCACCCCGACCACGGTGCCCAGGATCATCGTCGCCGCCGCCACCCAGGCGACGAGCGGCGCCCAGTCCGTGCTGAACGGCTCGAACGCGGACAGGAACACGCGCGTGAACGCGGCAAATGCGGCGGCCTTGACGCCGGTGGACATGAACCCGGTGACGATGGCCGGCGCGCCCTCGTACGCATCCGGCGTCCACATGTGGAACGGCACGGCGGAAATCTTGAACGCGAAGCCGACGAGCAGCAGCCCGACCGCCAGCAGGATCATCGGGTTGTCGCTCAGCGCCTGTGCGGACAGGAACGAGCCGACCGCCTCGAGTCTGGTGCTGCCGGCGACGCCATACGTGAACGCGATCCCGTAGAGGAAGAAGGCGCTCGAAAACGCCCCGAGCAGAAAGTACTTGAACGCCGCCTCGGTGCCCTTCGCGCTCTCGCGACGGATGCCGGTCAGGACGTAGACCGCGAGCGACAGGATCTCGAGCGCCACGAAGATGACGAGCAGGTCCGTTGCCGTCGCCATCATGATCATGCCGACGATCGAGAACAGCACCAGCGCGTAGTAATCGCCGGCCGGGATGCCGTCGCGATAGACGACCTGCGACGAGAACATGATCGTCAGGGCGCCGACGACGATCAGCACGAACGTCACGAACAGCCCGAAGTTGTCGGCGACGATGACCCCGAAGCCGACGGTGTTGCGGTTCCACAGCAGTCCGGCGGACAGCGCCGCCCCGCCCAGCCCGATCAGCCCCCACCATCCGATGGGCAGGCGCTCGCTGCGGCCGCGAAACGCCTCCGTGCCCATCGTCGCCAGCGCGGTGAGCGTGATGCAGAGCATCGGGATGAGGGCGTCTAGATCGGTGTTAAACATTGGACTTGTAAGTCAAAAGGCAAAAGTCAAAAGGCAAAGGTTGAAGATCAAAGGTTGAAGTTAAAAGGCTTGGCCTATGGTGCCGATTCACTCTTGCCTTTCGCCCATTCACTTTTGCCTTTTGCCTTTTGCCCTTTGCCTTTCACATCCTCCACCCGCACGGGCTGTGAAAAGCCAACTTGTTCGACCACCTTTCGGACCGACGGTTCCATCGGCTTCAGGAACAGCACCGGGAACACGCCCATCACGATCGCCATCGCACAGAGCGGGAGCGCCGCCGCCCATTCGCGCGGGCGGAGGTCCGGCAGCGTTTCGTTTTCCTTGTGCGTGACCTCGCCGTAGTACACGCGCTGGAACATCCACAGCATGTAGACGGCCGACAGGATGACGCCGAGACCGGCGCCCACCACGTAACGCGGATCCCACCGGAAGGCGCCGAGCATGATCAGGAACTCGCCGACGAACCCGTTGAGTCCCGGCATACCGATCGACGCGAGCGTGATGATCAGGAACGCCGCCGTCAGCCGCGGCATCACGCGCTTCAGGCCCCCGAATTGTGAAATGAGGCGCGTGTGCCGGCGGTCGGAGAGCATGCCGACAATGAGGAAGAGCCCGCCGGTGCTGACGCCGTGCGCCAGCATCTGGTAAATCGCACCCTGGACGCCCTGGACGTTCATCGCGCAGATGCCGAGGACGACGAAGCCAAGGTGGCTGACCGACGAATAGGCCACCAGCTTCTTCATGTCCGGCTGCACCATGGCGACGAGGGCGCCGTAGATGATGCCGATCACGGCCAGCAGGGCAATCCACGGAGCAAACTCGGCGGCGGCCGTCGGAAAGAGCGGGAACGCGAACCTGACGAGGCCGTAGGTCCCCATCTTCAGCAGCACGCCGGCAAGGATCACGGAGCCGGCCGTCGGCGCCTGCACGTGCGCGTCGGGCAGCCAGGTGTGGAACGGGAAGAGCGGCACCTTGATGGCGAACGCCAGCGCGAAGGCGAGGAAGAACCAGCGCTGGGTCTCCGGCGCAATCTGCAGGGTATAGAGCTTCAGCAGGTCGAACGAGTAGCTGCCAGTCGCCTCGCTGTGCAGATAGGCAAGGCCGAGGATGGCAATCAGCATCAGCACGCTGCCGGCCATCGTGTAGAGCATGAACTTGATGGCGGCGTAGATGCGCTCGTCGTAGCCCCAGACCCCGATGAGGAAGTACATCGGGATGAGCATCGCGTCCCAGAAGACGTAGAACAGGAACAGGTCGAGCGAGATGAAGACGCCGATCATCGCCGCCTCGAGGGCGAGGATGAAGACGCTGAACTCCTTGACCTTGCGCTCGATGCCTTCCCACGACGACAGCAGCGCGATCGGCGTCAGAAACGCCGTCAGCACGACGAGGAGCAGGCTGATGCCGTCGAGGCCGACGTAATAGTCGATGCCGAACGCGGGGATCCACGGCACGCGCTCGACGAATTGGAAGTCGCTCGAGCTCTGGTCGAACCACACCCACAGGCCGATCGTCAGCGCGAATGCCGCGATCGAGACGACGAGCGCCAGCCAGCGGATCGCGGCATCGCGGCGGCCGTCCCGGTTGGGGATCAGCAGCAGGAGCAGGGCGCCGGCCAGCGGCACGGCCCACGAAAGAGTCAGAACAGGTGTCATCTCCAGATGTAGTACCCGAGAACCAGTACGACGCCAACGAAGAGCGAGCCGGCGTAGGTGCGCACCGATCCGGTCTGCAGCCGGCGCAGTACGGCCGATCCACCCGACACCAGCGCGCCGGTGCCGTTCACGGCGCCGTCGATGATGCCGACGTCGAAGCCGCGCCACAGCCCCTGCTGCGAGACCACCTTGATCGGCTGCACGATCGTCGCGTCATACAGCTCGTCCACGTAGTACTTGTTCAACAGCAGCGTGTGGAGGGGCGCGAACGTGCGCGCCATGGCATCGGCGAGCTCCCGCCGGCGCCACCAGATGAACGTCGCGAGGCCGATCCCCACCAGCGCAATGAGGCTCGACACGCCCATCAACGTGAGTTCGAGGCTCTCGTGCTCCGCCGCAGCACCTTCGGCCGCGGCGGCACCTTCCGCGGCAACTTCGTGAAGTCCGAACGCGGGCTCCAGCCACGTGTGCAGCACGTTATGTCCGCCGAGCGCGTGTGGAACTCCGATGTAGCCGGCCGCCACGGACCCGATCGCGAGGAGGATCAGCGCCAGAGCCATTGCCGGCGGCGCGTCGTGGAGATGTCCGTCGTGATGGCCGTGCCCGTGCCCATGGGCGGCGGAGGGCGCCGCATGGGCGTCGCGTCGACGTTCACCAAAGAACGTCAGGTAGACGAGGCGGAACATGTAGGTCGCCGTCAGCAGCGACGTCATTGCGCCGATGACCCAGAGAACCGTGTGACCGTCGGCGAAGGTCTCGAACAGAATCTCGTCCTTGCTGAAGAACCCCGCAAGCCCGGGCACACCGGCAATCGCCAGCGACGCGATCACGAACGTATAAAACGTGATCGGCAGCGACGTCCGGAGACCGCCCATGTTGCGGATGTCCTGCTCGCCGTGCAGCGCATGGATCACGGCGCCCGAGCCGAGGAAGAGGCAGGCCTTGAAGAAGGCGTGGGTATAGAGGTGGAAGATGCCGGCGCCAAACGCGCCGACGCCCATCGCCAGAAACATCAGGCCGAGCTGCGACACGGTCGAATAGGCCAGCACCCGCTTGATGTCGTTCTGCACGAGCCCGATCGTCCCGGCCATCAGCGCCGTTGCCGCCCCGATGACGGCCACGATGATCATCGTCTCGGGCGCGTGGCTGAACAGGGCGGCGTTGCGTCCGATCATGTACACGCCCGCCGTCACCATCGTCGCCGCGTGGATCAGTGCGGACACCGGCGTCGGGCCTTCCATCGCGTCGGGCAGCCACGTGTACAGCGGAATCTGCGCCGACTTCCCCGTCGCGCCGATGAACAGCAGCAGCGTCGCAATCGAGATGATCCCGAACGACGTTTCCGGAGGCAGCGCCGCCACCGCTTCGGCGAGCTCCCTGAAGTCGAGCGTGCCGAACTGCGTGAAGAGCGCCAGCATGCCGAGAATGAACGCGTAGTCGCCGATGCGGTTGACGACGAACGCCTTCTTGCCGGCGTCGGACGCGGACTGTTTCTTGAACCAGAAGCCGATCAGCAGATACGAGCAGAGGCCGACGCCCTCCCACCCGACGAACATCACCGGGAAGTTGGAGCCGAGCACCAGCACGAGCATGAACGAGGCGAACAGGTTCAGATAGGAGAAGTAGCGGGCGAACTCGCTGTCGACCTCGTCGTGCATGTACGCGGTCGAATAGATGTGAATCAGCGAGCCGATACCGGTGACGACGAGGATCATCACCGCCGAGAGCGCATCGAGCCGGAACGCGAGCGGAAGGTTGAAGTCGCCGGACGCCAGCCACGTGTACAGCACCTGGTCGATCAGGCGCTCCTCCACCGGCAGCCCGACGAGCGGCCACACGAGCATCGCGGACACGCCGAACGACGCCAGCATCGCCAGCGAGGCAAGCCCGCCGGAGACGCTCTTCGGCAGGCGGCGCCCGAGCGTCGCGTTGATGACGAAGCCGAGGAACGGGAAGAGGGGGATTAGCGCGAGCACGAACGCCTCGACGTCAAAAGGCTTTCACGTTTCACCATTTCAGCGACGTAAACGCGTCGGGGTTGAGTGATTCGCGATGGCGGAACAGGGCGATGATCAACGCCAGCCCGACGGCCGCTTCCGCGGCGGCCACCGTCATCACGAAGAACGTGATGATCTGGCCGTCCACGTCGCCGCGATAACGGCCGAACGCGACGAACGTCAGGTTCACCGCGTTCAGCATGATCTCGATCGACAGCAGAATCGTGATCAGATTCCGGCGGAGAAATACTCCCGCCGTGCCGATGGCAAAGAGAATCGCCGAGACAATCAGGTAATGGTGAAGGGGAATCACGACTGGCCTTCCCTGCGCGCCAGAACCACGGCGCCGACCATCGCCACCAGAATGAGGACGGACGTCGCTTCGAACGCGAACGCGTGGCGATCGAACAGCACCCGGCCCAGCTCGCGCACGGAGCTCACGCCCGCCCCGCCCGTCTGGCTGCCGACCGGCGCCTCCAGCTCGTTCACGCGCATCAGCGCATAGGCCAGCTGCAATATCAGCACGACCGCGAGCGCGGCGCCGAAGCGCGCAATCCCCGGGCGCCGCAGCGGGTGGGCCCGGTCCCACTCGGCGGCGTCTTCCTGCGGTGCGTTCAGCAGCATGACGACGAAGAGGAAGAGCACCATGATGGCGCCGGCGTAGATGATGATCTGCGCCACGGCCACAAACGGTGCGTCGAGCTGGATGTAGAGCCCCGCCAGCGCCGCGAACGAGACGATCAGGAACAGCACGCTGTACATCGGGTTGCGCTGCCCGATGACCAGCGCGGACGCGACGACGGCAAGGCCGGCGAGCAGGTAGAAGGTGACGACTTCAGGCATTGAAGTACAGGATCAGCGCCGCGGTCACGAGGAGATTGAGCACCGACGCAGGGAACAGGAACTTCCACCCGAACGCCATCAGCTGGTCGTAGCGGTACCGCGGCAGTGTCCACCGCATCCAGATGTAGCCAAAGAGAATGGCGCCCACCTTCAGCAGGAACGTGACCCAGCTCAGTCCGTACTGGTCGAGCAGCGGGATGCCGTGCCAGCCGCCCAGATACAGGTCCGTGGCCACCGCCGACATCGTCGCCATGTTGATGTATTCGGCCTGTGGAAACAGCGCGAAGCGCACCGAGCTGTACTCGGTGTTGTAGCCGGCGACCAGCTCCTGTTCGGCCTCCGGAAAATCAAACGGGGCGCGGTTCGTCTCGGCGACGCCGGCGATGACGTAAATGATGAAACCGAGCGGCTGCAGGAAAACGTACCAGCGGGGAATGAAGCCAAACCAGGTACTCGCCTGCGTATCGACAATCTCGCGCAGCGACAACGAACCGGCCAGCAGAATCACAGCCGCCAGGGACGTGGCATAGGCAAGCTCGTAGCTGATCATCTGCGCTGCCGCGCGCAGGCCGCCCATCAGCGAGTACTTGCTGTTGGATGCCCATCCAGCGAGCACGATGCCGTAGACGCCCATCGACGTGATGGCGAACACGACGAGGAGCCCGACATTGACGTCGGCCACGCCCAGTTTCACTGGCTCGTCGAGCAGCCCGAAGAGCGTCGTCTCGGCGCCCCAGGGAACCGTGGCAAACGCGGCGAACGCGGCGGTGACCGACAGGATCGGCGCCAGCGTGAAGAGCCACTTGTCGGCGCCCTTCGGCCGCAGCTCCTCCTTCATCAGGAGCTTGAGGATGTCGGCGAGCGGCTGCAGCAGGCCGTGCGGGCCGACGAGGTATGGGCCGTAGCGCTGCTGCATGAAGCCCATGATCTTCCGCTCGGCGAGCACCAGCAGCGCCGACGCGTTGATCAGCATGAAGAACGTCAGGCCGATGATGGCGAGCTGTATTCCGAATCGAAGATCCATCACCCGTCCTTAACCACGAAGCTCACGAAGAATCGAAGAACCACGAAGAGAACATGAGATCACGGCACCTTCGTGATCGTCGATCCTTCGTGCTCTTCGTGGTTCCAAGCTTCGTGGTTCCACGTCAGTGCGCTCCGGCCAGCATCGGCTGTTTCGCGCGCCAGTCCGCGGGCAGCGGGCAGCGTCCCTCGAGGATGTGCGCCTCGAACTCGCTCCGGAAGTGGTTCAGCGTGGTGAGGACCGGTGTTGCCGCGGCGTCGCCAAAGGCGCACAACGTCTTGCCGACGATATTGGTGGCGACACCGAACAGCAGATCGATGTCCTTCATCTGCCCCTCGCCGCGTTCGACGCGCTGGAGCAGTTTGTACAGCCAGTCGCCGCCTTCGCGGCACGGCGTGCACTTGCCGCACGATTCGTGGCGGTAGAAGTGCAGCAGGTTCATCGCCAGCCACACCATGCAGACCGTGTCGTCCATGACGATCAGCCCCGCCGAACCGAGCAGCGAGCCCGCCTTCTGGATGTGGTCGAAGCTGGCCGGCGTGTCGAGATCCTTCTCGAGCAGAATCGGCACCGACGATCCGCCCGGAATGATCGCCTTGAAGGCGCGGCCGTCCTTCATTCCCTGCGCGTACTGATCGCCGAAGATCAGCTCGCGCAGCGTCGTGTGCATCGACGCCTCATACGTGCCCGGGCGTTTGACGTGGCCGCTGATGCAGAACAGTTTGGGACCGCCGTTCTTCTCGGGACCAAGCCCCGCGAACCATTCCGGACCGTTCAGGACGATCAGCGGAACGTTGCAGAGCGTCTCGACGTTGTTGACCGCGGTCGGACAGTCATACAGCCCTTCGACGGCTGGAAACGGCGGCTTCAACCGCGGCTGCGCGCGTTTGCCTTCGAGCGACTCGATGAGCGCGGTTTCCTCGCCGGCTTCGTAGGCGCCGGCGCCGCGATGGATGAACACATCGCAGTCGAATCCGCTGCCGTAGATGTTCTTGCCGAGATGGCCCGCGCGGTACGCCTCGGCAACGGCGCGTTCGAGGGCGTCCTGGACGTGGAGGAACTCGCCGCGGATGTAGATGTAGGCGACCTTCGCGCCAATCGCGTAGCAGCCGATCGCGCACCCTTCGATGAGCAGGTGCGGATTACGCTCCATGAGCACGTGATCCTTGAACGTGCCCGGCTCGCTCTCGTCGGCGTTGCAGGCGATGTACTTCGGCTTCGGCGTGTCCTTGAGCACGAACTGCCATTTCAAACCGGTCGGAAAGCCGGCGCCGCCGCGGCCGCGCAGGCCCGATGCCTTGACCTGCTCGATGATGTCGTTCGGCTTCAGCGTCAGCGCCTTGCGCAGCCCTTCGTAGCCGCGCGCCTTCTGCAGATAGAAGTCGAGCGCGAAGGCGTTCGGCTCGCGGACGTGGTTGGTGAGGACCGGCTGGTACGCCATCAGTCTTTCACCACGAAGCTCACGAATTCTTTGTGATCTTCGATCCGTCGTGCCCTTCGTGGTTCCATCGTCATTTCTTTTCCACGTGCAGGTGACATCCGGTCAGTGCGCTATAGCCACGCGCGCGGAGGTCGTCGACGAACTGACCGGTCTGTTCCGGCGCCAGCCGTTCGTGCCAGCCGTCGTCGTTGATCATCAGCACCGGGGCGCGATCGCAGGCGCCAAGGCACTCGACTTCCATCAGCGTGAACATGCCGTCGGGCGTCGTCTGGCCCGGCGCGATGCCCAGCTTCGCCGACAGTTCCTCGGTCACGCGCTCGGCGCCCAGCAGCGCGCACGACAGGGTCCGGCAGACGTTCAGCACGTACTTCCCCACCGGCTTCGTGTAGAACATCGTGTAGTACGAGACGACGTCCTCGACCTCCGCCGGCGTGCAGCGAATCTGATCGGCAACGAAGCGCATCGACGCCCCGGACACGTAGCCCTGCTGCTTCTGCACCAGAAAGAGCGCGTAGAGAATCGCCGACTTCCGCTGGTCGGGCGGATAGTGCGTCACCAGCTCGTCGAAGATCGCCTGGTGTTCCGGCGTGTACCTGAATTCCTCGCCGAGCTCCGCGAGCTTCCGTTCGGAGCGATGGAACGTGGCGTATTCGATGCGCGGATGGAAGCTCACCGGTCGCAGTCCCCCATCACCACGTCGTTGGAACCGATGACCGCGACCACATCGGCGATGAGACCGCCCTTGACGACCGCGGGCAGCGCCTGGATGGCCATGAACGACGGCGCCCGCATCTTGACGCGCCACGGCCGGTTCGTTCCGTCCGACACGATATAGGTCCCGTGCTCGCCGCGCGGCCCTTCAATCGGGAAGTAGACCTCTCCCGCCGGAACGGTGAAGCCCTGCGAGTAGATCAGGAAGTGCTGGATCAGCGCCTCCATCTCCGAATACACCTTGTCTTTCGGCGGCGGGACCACCCGCGGGTCGTCACAGGCCCAGGCACCGGACGGAGTGATTCGCGAGATTGCCTGCCTGGCAATCTTCACGCTCTCGCGCATTTCCGCCACGCGCACGCGATAGCGGGCATAGACGTCGCCTTCCGTGGCCGTCGGTACATTAAAGGTGTAGGTCTCGTATCCCAGATAGGGGAAATACTTCCTGACGTCGTAATCGCACCCGCCCGCACGAAGAATCGGACCGACCAGGCCCCACTGCATGGCGTCATCCTGCGTGATGACGCCGACGCCCTCGGTGCGGCGGCGGAAGATGTCGTTCTTCGTCAGCAGCCCCTCGAACTCGTCGATCTTGGCGGGGAACCGCTCCAGAAACGCGTTGACCGACTCGTGGAAGCCGCGCGGCAGATCCTCCCGCAGGCCGCCGATGCGGATGTAGCTCGGGAAGAAGCGGAAGCCGGCAATCAGCTCGTTGATGTTGAGCAGCAGCTCGCGCTCGCGGATGGCGTAGAACAACATCGACACCGCGCCGATCTCCATGGCGTGGGTACCGAGCCAGATCAGATGGCTGGCGATGCGCTGCAGCTCGGCGATCAGGACGCGGATGTCGTTGACGCGAGCCGGCATCTGCAGTCCGAGCAGCTTTTCCACGGCCAGCGCATAGGCGAGGCTGTTCGACTGCGCGGCAAGATAGTCCATCCGCTCGACGAGCGGGATGACCTGCTGCCACTTCTTCTGCTCGGCCGTCTTTTCGATGCCGGTGTGGAGATAGCCGATGGTCGGCATCACCGACTGGATGACCTCTCCATCGAGCTCCAGCACGAGCCGCAGCACGCCGTGCGTGCTGGGGTGTTGGGGCCCCATATTGACGGTCATCGTCTCGGTGCGGAGCTCCGCCACTAGTGCGCCCTCTTCACGCGGTCGCGCTCGATGTTGGCGCGGAACTCGTGTTCGCTCACCTCGAGCGGCTCATACGTCTGGGCGCCCTTGCGGATCTGGACCGGATAGTCCTTGCGGGCCGGATGCCCGTCCCAGTCCTCCGGCATGAGCAGGCGCCGCAGGTCCGAATGGCCGTCGAAGACGATGCCGAACATGTCCCACACTTCGCGCTCGGGCCAGCCTGCGCCCTTCCACACCCCCTGCACGGTGGGAACCGTTCCGCCTTCGTGAACCCGGACTTTCAGCCGCAGCCGCGCCCGCCGCGGGATGGACAGCAGGTGGTAGACCACCTCGAACCGCGGCTGCCGGGGAATGTAGTCGGCGGCGGTGATCTCGATGATGGTCGTGAATCGCAGCGGATCCGCATCCCGCAGCGCGAGGCACGTCTCGACCAGACGGTCCGCCGGCACGTAGACCGTGGCGAAATCGGCGCTCGGCACCTCCTCGAACGAGGCATTCGGTACGAGCGGGGCGAGGGCGGCGATAACTTCGCTGGCGGTCATGAACTCACGTCGGAGTCAGGCGCGAGAGCGAGCAATCTTGTTCTGCAGCTGCACGATTCCGTAGATCAACGACTCCGGACGCGGCGGGCAGCCGGGCACGTACACGTCCACGGGCACGACCTGGTCGACTCCCTGGACGATGGCGTAGTTGTCGAAGACGCCGCCAATGGACGCGCAGGCCCCCATGGAGATGACCCACTTCGGATCGGGCATCTGGTCGTAGACCCGGCGCATCGCCGGCGCCATCTTCCTGGACAGCCGGCCGGCCACGATCATCAAGTCCGACTGCCGCGGCGAGCCGCGGAAGACTTCGGCACCGAAGCGCGCGATGTCGTAGCGGCTCGCGGCCATGGCCATCATCTCGATGGCGCAGCAGGCCAGGCCGAACTGGGCCGGCCAGATCGCCGACCGCCTCGCCCACTGCACGACTTTCTCCACCGTGGTGGTCAGCAGCGGCAGCTCGGGGTCGAGGCCGTGATCGTGGGTTTCAGGTGCCATCGCTACGCCGCCTTCCGCTCCGCCTGCCCGCGGGCGCGCCGCACGGCAGAGGGCCCCCAGTCGAGCAACCCCTTGCGCCAGACGTAGATGTAGCCGACGGCAAGGATCAGGAAGAAGGTCAGAATCTGGGCAAATCCAAACCAGCCGAGGTCGCGCAACGCCAGCGCCCAGGGATAGAGGAAGGCGATCTCGATGTCGAAGAGCAGAAAGATCATCGCCACCAGGTAGAACTTGACCGAGTGGCGCTCCCGCGCATCGCCGACAGCGGGCATACCGCATTCATACGGCGCGAGCTTTTCCGGAGTCGGGTTCTTAGGGCCGAGGAGGATCGAGAGGCCGATCATCACGCCCGCAAAGCCGACGCCCAGGGCGATCATGATCACTACACCTAGCCAGCCGTCCATGCGACCCTCAAGATAGCGTGGTCCCGGCGCGGTACCGGGGAAGGAATCGTTGGAACGCTCGCCACGACGCTCACCCAGATGCCCACGGGCGCGCTTGTGAAGAGTTTCCCAAACCTGTTCATGCTATAGAACGCCGCCCGCTCCGTCAATTGCCGTAAGATCGCTTTCGCTTGTGGAGGAGCGGGGCTCTTCATGGCATATGCGAGGCAGCTCATGAGATTGCGCGTGTCCGCCGTCCTGGTCCTCCTGACTCTGTTCGTCCTCGCTGCCCGCGCTCAGCAGCCCGCCACGCAACCAACGATTGATACCCCGATCTTCCGCTCCACCGTCGACGCTATCGAGCTCGACGCGTTTGTCGTCGACGCGAACGGCAACCCGGTAACCGACCTGGACGCGGACGACTTCGAGATCTTCGCCGACGGGAAGCCGCAGGAACTGACGGCATTCGCGGTGGTCAACATCCCGTTCGAACGCGTGGAACGCCGCGTCGTGCCAACCGCCGTTCCGGACGTCCGCACCAACAATCACCCGGAAGGACGGATTTACCTTTTCGCCATCGATGAAATCCCGGCCCAGCTCGTGCCGCGGCTGCGCCTTCGCCTTCGCCAGTTCATCGAGGAGCACTTCGAAGAAAACGATCGCGCCGCGCTTGTCTACGTCGGACGCGGCAAGTCGACCGACGGCCAGGACTTCACGAGTGACCGGGCGATGCTCCTGAAGTCGATTGAACGGCTGAGCGGCGGATTCGGCGGCGGCGATCTCGAAGTCGCGTCTCGTCCGGAAGTGCGTCCCACGCCGACCGCGCCGACGGGAGAGGCGACCGACACTGCCACCACAACGGCGGCCGCACCCCCGCCGCCTCCCGGGACGACGGCTGCGAATCTGCTCGAGAATGAAGCGGAGTTCCTGCTCCGTTCGCGCATGCTCAGCCTGCGTACGTTGACCGAATTCATGGCCAACATGCGCGGACGCCGCAAGTCGATCGTGTACGTCACGACGGGGTTGGGCGCGAGCGTCTACGAGGCGCTCGATTACGACGGCGGCATCCGCAGTATCGCCATCGAAGATCTGCACGGCGCGATCACCGCGGCAACGCGTGGCAATGTCTCGATCTACCCGATGGATCCAGGCGGAATCGTCCCCGGCCGCGATATCACGGAACAGGCGGTGCCGGATCCGGACAATACCGTTCCGGAGGCGTCGCTCACATCAATCGGCAGGATGCAGGACCTCCGCGCCCTGGCCGAGACAACGGGCGGCTTCGCCATCATCAGCACGAACAACTACACCGACGCCTATACCAGGGTCGTGCGGGAAAACAGCTCGTACTACATCCTTGGATTCTCGACGACTCCCCAGGCCGACGGGCGGTTCCACGCGGTGGAGATTCGCGTCAAACGTCCAGGCCTGCAGGTGCGATCGCGCGGTGGCTATCTGGCTCCGCTGCGCCGCAGGACGCCGATCATCACGCGGGCATCGACGCTGGCGCCGGCAGTCGTCGAAGCCCTGCAGAGCCCGATCGGTGTCGCCGGCGTCCCGATCCGGATGTTTGCGGCGCCATACAAGGGAATCGACCAGCTGGCGAAAGTGGCGGTGGCGGCGGAGTTTGGCGTCGAAGCGCTGAACCTCGTCGAGCGAAGCGGCCGGTTCACCGGCAATCTCGCAGTCGCGCTGCGGCCGACGTCCGCAGAAGGCAAGCTCCTCGAAGGCCAGCGGCACGAGATGGTACTGGCCTTGAAACCGGAGACCTATGAGATCGCCAGGAAGCGGGGCGTGCGAGTGGTGACCGAAATCTCGCTTCCACCCGGCAGGTACCAGCTTCGCGTGGCCGGTGGGCCCACCGTCGGCGCGGCCGGAAGCGTGACCTACGACCTCGAGATCCCGAGCTTCACGAAAGAACCGCTCCTGATGAGCGGCGTCGCGCTGACCTCGTCAACGGCGGACGAGACGGTGACCGTGTGGCCGGGCGCGGCCAGGCCGCTGGATACACGCCTTCCCTCGCCCATTTCCGTCGCACGCGAATTCTGGCCGGAGGAAATCGTCACCCTCTATACGGAGGTGTACGAGAATGGGCGGCGGCCGGCGCACACAATCGACTTCAAAGTCGACCTCCGGTCGGCTTCCGGACGCGTGATGTCCACGTTTACGGCGCGGCAGCCTTCGTCGAGCGGCAGCGAAGGCCGTTACAGCTTCACCGCACCGATCAGGCTCGAGGACGTCGAGCCGGGTTCATATGTGCTCCACGTCGCGGCAACGTCAACTGCGGGCGCCAAGGAGACGGTGACGCGCGAAATTCCGATCAGAGTGCGATAACTGAGTACGCATCGTTTTCTCACGGCGATCGCCCTGGCGCTGTTCGTGGCGCTGACCTCCACGCTCGCCTCCGCGCAGTCCGCCACCCCGGCGGGCCCCCCACGGGACAAACCCGGCCCAAAGACCGGCACCGGCATCATCCGCGGTCGCATCCTGGGCCCGGATGCCATGCCTCTGCGCCGTGCGCAGGTACAGCTTCAGCCGATGAGCGGATCAGACGGGGGGCCGCGAGTCACGGTCACCGGGGACGATGGCCGGTACGAGTTCGTCCAGTTACCGGCCGGACGATATGGTCTATCGGCATCGAAAGGCGGATTCGTCGATATCAACTACGGACAGCGCCGTCCGTTCGAGCAGGGACGGCCGATCGATTTGACCACGGGCCAGGTGATGGACCGTGTCGATGTGACGCTGCCGCAAGGAGCGGTCGTCACCGGGCGCGTCACCGACGAAACCGGCGAGCCGGTCGCGCAGGCGTACGTGCAACTCTCCCGCTATCGATTCACGACCGGCAAGCGCCGGCTGGAACCGCTGTTCGGCGATTCGACCGACGATCGCGGCGAGTTCAGAATCTTCGGTGTGTCGCCGGCGGATTACTTCCTCACGGCAAGTTACTCGGAGGCCCCTAACAGGTCGAATGATCCCGTCCGATACGTTCGTACCTTCTTCCCTGGAACGGCGTCCGTCGCGGAGGCGCAACGAGTCCGCGTCAAGCTTGGCGAAGAACTCTCGGGCGTGACGCTCGCGCTGATTCGTCAGCGCGCCGTGTCGATCTCTGGCGTCGTACGTTCGTCAACAGCGACACCGCCTGGGTCGACGATGGTGCTCGCCCATCGGAACGATGACAACGGCGACGACTGGCGCATGGGGCAGGCAGGTAACGACGGCGTGTTCTCCATCACGGGTGTTCTTCCGGGCAGCTATACGCTTGAGGCGGAATCGCACTTCGGCGGCGATCGCGCCTCGACCCAGGTGGCGGTAACCAGCGCGGACGTTGCCGGGGTCATTCTGACACTCTCTTCCGGGACCACCGCACGCGGCCGGGTGCGCTTCGAAAGCGGCTCACCACCGCGTGACCTCGCGCCGTCACAGGTGTTCCTTTTTGCGGTTCCGGCAGCCGGTGGCGCCATCGGTGTTGATCGGCAGCCGCCTGTCGTACGCAGCGACTGGACGTTCGAAATCACCGCACTGCATGGACCTCTCATGCTGACCGGCGGCAGCTTCCCTGACTGGCACATCAAGACGGTCACCGTGAGCGGCAACGATTTCACCGAGCAACCGATCGACTTCAGCAGAGGAGATGTCGAGGGCATCGAGGTGGTGCTATCGAACCGGCAGACCGAAGTCGCCGGCCGGGTTACCGATGGTCGTGGCGGCGTAGCCGGCGATTCGTCCGTCGTAATCTTCGCCGCCGACCCGGAGCGGTGGACGATACGCTCGGGGAAAATCGCCATGGCGCGCCCAGACCAACAGGGCCGGTTCAGCGTGAAGGGTCTGCGGGCTGGACGGTATCTCGCAATCGCTCTCGATTACCTGGAGCAGGGACAGGAGCACGATCCCGATCTCCTGACGGCATGGGCACGCGTGGCGACGAGCTTCACACTCGGTGATGGTGAATCACGAACAGTTGATTTGACGGTCACTCAGACGAATTAACGCCCCTCCCACTCGTATCCCGGCTCCGTCGTCAGCCGATCGTCATAAACAGGCATACCCATCGAAAAGTGGTAGAGACTCTGCCACTCGACGCCCTTCAGGCCGGCAGCCTCGTGGACGGGATCGTCGTAGAAGCAGCCGATGCCGGTCGCGCGCGCGCCTGCCGCTTCCGCCTCGAGGTACAAGACCTGGCCCAGGATGCCCGTTTCCCAGAACAGCCGGCGGTAGAACCACTCGCCCCGTTCGCGCAGTGACGAAGCCAGCCGCGCGATCATTCCGAGGCTGAAAAAGCCGTCAGCGGCGATGTCCTGATCGCACGACACGCGATTGGCCACCCAGGTCACGTCGAACGGTAAGAGCAGATACAGGCCGTTCGAATCGTTCATCCGTTCCCAGAGGAATTCGGGCCGCATCGCCGCGCGCCATTCGGGCAGGACTGCGTCGTCGCGGAGGTACGCGTAGACGCCCGGCGTCAATCCCTCGACGCGGTGGACGAAGATCAGCAGATGGACATGTGGCGGCCAGTCGATGGCGTCCCACGGCGGTGCATCCGGTTGTGTGCGCGCGAGCATCGACAGGAACGTCCGCCGCGGCAGCGACGAACGCGCGTCGAAGGCCACGGCGCTTCGCCGCTGAAGGATGATGTCGCGGGCATACAGTCCTGCGTTTGACAGTGCAACTCCGGGACTCTGTGGGACGGGTTCCGCGACGCGAACAATCGGCGCAGCATTGGCGTCGCGGACCCGTCGAGTCGCCCTCGCCACCTGGTCGATGATCGGCCACTCGACGCGCGACGGGCTCAGCGTATTGGCCTGCCCGTTCCACGCCGCGGCTCGCGCCGCCGCGACGAGCGGCGCAGGGTCAGCGTTCAGCCACGGCTGCAGATCCTCCGGCGTCACGGCGGCGATGCATTCGGGCTCCTCCCCTTCGGCCTCGGCGAAGTCGGCCGCCCGATCGATCCCGAAGACCGCCGCGATCTCGTCGTCCGACCATTCTGTGAGCAGCGTGAGGCGCCAGCCAAGCATCGCCGCCGCACAGCGGAGCGCGGCAATCGCGTGGCCGGCGTCGTGCTGGCAATACCTGAACGCGCGCTCGCCGTATTTCCAGGCTTCACGCCAGTGAATCGAGGTCAGCCCGACGAGGAATCCCGGCGACGAACGCGAGAACGCCGTCCACGCCTCCTGGCGCAGCACGGCGCGCTCTTCCAGCCCATGCTCCAGCGGCGCGTAGTGGAACACCCGGCCGTCACGTATCAGGTACGACTCCGTCGGGTGGAGGTTGCCGCTCGACGGATTGACGCGAAGCGCCCAGCGTGAGCTTCGGTAGTGCTTCCACGCGGACAGGCCGAGGGAACAGCGGAAAAACGCGGCAATGCTTGCATCCGTGATCGGCGCAACCGGTGCGTCGCCGCCAAACAACGCATCGTAGGGAACGTCGGCGGCGACGACGTCACGGGGGAAGAGAATGAGGGGCGCGCCGCGGTAACGCCGAAAGGGATTCGGCTGTGTCGCCCAGTCGAGATACCCTGCCGACCGGGCGAAGCGGTTGAAGTCGTGCTTGGAGGCCTCGTGATAGCCGAGGGCCGTTATTTGGACAGTTCCTTGATTCGTCGGTCGAGCTCCGCGATTGCCTGCCCGAGCTGCTGCTTGCGGGTTTCATGCGTGGTCACGTCGAGTTGCCGCTGCATCTCGGTCCGCGCCAGCCGCAGCGACTCGAGCTGCCGCGCCCGCTCGGGGTCGCCGCTTTTTGCCGCCTGCCGCGCTTTTCGTTTTTCCTGCTCGCGCTCTTCCATTCGCTCGGCGAGGCGGGATTCCGCGTCGACGAGTCCTTCTCCGGCGTCACCCATTCATGAAGTCCTGATTGTTAGGTTATAGGAATTACGTTACAGAGTAACTCAGTCCGTGAAAGCTTTTCACCCGGCAGTCCGCGAGTGGTTCGCCAGCTCGTTCCCCTCGCCCACCAAAGCGCAGCAGGCGGGATGGCCGGCGATCGCACGCGGCGAATCCACGCTCATCCTCGCGCCGACCGGCAGCGGGAAGACGCTGGCGGCATTCCTCTGGTGCCTCAACCGTCTGATGTTCGAGCCGCCGCCGCCGCGGAAGGAGCGCTGCCGCGTGCTCTACATCTCCCCGCTCAAGGCCCTGGCTGTCGACGTCGAGCGCAACCTGCGGGCACCACTCGCCGGCATCGCCAATGTCGCCCGGCGCCTCGACGTCCCGGTGACGATCCCCGAGATTGCGATTCGAACCGGCGACACGCCGGCCGGAGAGCGCGCACGCTTTCTCCGCGATTCGGCAGACATTCTCATCACAACTCCTGAATCGCTGTTCCTGCTGCTGACATCGAACGCCCGCGCGCGGCTGGCGACCGTCGATACGGTCATCATCGACGAGATTCACGCGCTCGTCCCGACCAAGCGAGGCGCCCACCTGGCGCTGTCCCTGGAACGCCTGGAAGCGTTGCGGGCGGCGGGTCCGCCTCAAGACAGACACTGCGACGGAGCCACGGCGGGTCCGGCTGAAGCCGGACTCCACGGCGGACGCGTGCTGCAGCGAATCGGCCTCTCGGCGACGCAGCGGCCGCTGGACGAGGTAGCGCGGTTTCTCGGAGGCACCGAGGCGCAGGCGGATCGGAAATCCCGGCGGCCCAGGTCGCGCCCCAAGGCCAGGGCGGCGGCCCTCGAAGAAGTGGAAACCGAGATACATGAAGAGTTTGGGGCGGATCAGAAACCACCCACGTTCAGGCCGGTCACCGTCGTCGATGCGTCGGAGAAGAAGCAGCTGAAGCTGCGGATCGACGTTCCGGTCGAGGACATGGCGCGCGTCTCGGCACTGGAGGTGCCGAGCGGACCGGCGTCCGGAGGGGCGCCGTCGATCTGGGCGTCGATCCACCCGCGCCTGCTCGAGCTGATTCGCTCGCACCGCTCGACCCTGTTGTTCGTCAACAGCCGCCGCCTCGCCGAGCGCCTGGCGGGCGCGCTCAACGAGCTGGCCGGCGAACCGCTGGTCCGATCGCATCACGGGTCGCTGGCCCGCGAAGCACGCAGCGACGTCGAAGACCTGCTGAAGGCGGGCCGCATCCGTGCGCTGGTCGCGACCTCGTCGCTCGAGCTCGGGATCGACATGGGGGCCGTCGACCTGGTCGTCCAGATCGAAGCCCCGCCCTCGGTGGCGAGCGGGCTGCAGCGAGTCGGCCGGGCCGGGCACCACGCGGGGGCGGTCAGCGAAGGCATCATTTTCCCGAAGTTCCGCGGCGACCTCGTCGCCTGCGCGGCGGTCGCGCGGGCGATGCATGACGGCCAGGTCGAGTCCACCCGCTATCCGCGAAACCCGCTCGACGTCCTCGCTCAGCAGATCGTCGCCATGGCCGGTCTGGAGACGTGGGAGATCGACGACCTGTTTGCCGCCGTCCGGCGCGCGGCGCCCTTCGCCGATCTGAGCCGTCACATTTTCGAAGGCGTCCTCGACATGTTGTCGGGGCGATATCCGTCCGACGAATTCGCCGAGCTGCGTCCCCGTGTCACCTGGGACCGCGTCAACGGCGTCATCTCGGGTCGTGAAGGGGCGACGCGTGTGGCGATTGCCAATGCCGGCACGATCCCCGATCGCGGGTTGTACGGCGTCTTCCTCGCCGGTGCGGATCGACCGGTTCGAGTGGGCGAGCTCGACGAAGAGATGGTGTTCGAGACGCAGGTCGGCGAAGCCTTCACGCTCGGCGCCTCCACCTGGCGGATCGAGGAGATCACGCACGATCGCGTGCTCGTGACGCCGGCGCCCGGAGAGCCCGGAAAAATGCCGTTCTGGCACGGCGACCGGGCCGGGCGGCCGGTGGAACTTGGCTACACCATCGGCAAGCTGGTCAGAGAGCTGCGGACGGTGCCACGGGCAGCCGCGCTCGATCGGCTCGTGCGGCTCCACGATCTCGACGCGGCAGCGGCGGAGAATCTGCTTCGCTATCTGGACGACCAGCTGGCGGTTGGCGCCATTCCCGACGATCGCACCATCGTCGTCGAACGGTGCCTGGACGACCTCGGTGACTGGCGGGTGTGTCTCCTCTCGCCGCTCGGCAGCCGCATCCACGCACCGTGGGCCATGGCCGTGACGGCGCAGATCCGCTCCCGCACCGGTATGGATGTCGAAGTGATGTGGGGCGACGAGGGCTTCGTCGTTCGCTTCCCCGACGTCGAAACGCCGCCCGACCCGGCGCTGCTGCTGCCGGATCCGGAAGACGTCGAAGGACTCGTTCTCCGGCAGCTGGGCGCGACGTCGCTGTTCGCCGCACGGTTCCGGGAAACGGCCGCTCGCGCGCTGCTCCTTCCGCGGCGCCGTCCCGGCCGACGAACTCCGCTGTGGCAGCAGCGGAAGCGGGCGTCCGACCTGCTGGCGGTCGCGTCGCGCTTCGGCTCGTTCCCGGCGCTGCTCGAAACCTATCGAGAAATCCTGCGCGACCACTTCGACATGCCCGCGCTCCTCGACACGCTGCGCCGGGTACAGACGCGCACCATCAAGCTGGCCACGATCGACACGAAGGCGCCGTCGCCCTTTGCCTCATCCCTGCTCTTCAGCTACGTCGCGAACTACATCTACGACGGCGACGCGCCACTGGCGGAACGGCGGGCACAAGCCCTCTCGGTCGATCAGAGCCAGCTCCGCGAGCTGCTGGGCGACGCAGAGCTGCGCGAGCTGCTCGACCCGGACGCGCTGCACCAGATCGAGCGTCAGCTTCAACATCTCGATGACAAGTACAAAGTGAAAACCATGGACGGACTGCACGACCTGCTCATCCGCATCGGCGATCTCTCCGCGGCGGATTTGCACGCGCGCAGCTCGATGGCCGATGCGGCCGCGGAAGCGGCAACGCTCGAACGGGCTCGACGCATCGTCGGGCTGCCGATTGCCGGCGAGCGGCGCTATGTCGCCGTTGAAGACGTGGCCCGGTACCGCGACGCGCTTGGCATTCCTGTACCGCCGGGCATTCCGGAGTCGCTCCTCGAGCCGGTCCGGGATCCCGCCGGAGATCTGGTCCGCCGCTACGCGCGATCGCACGGACCGTTCACCGCCGGCGAGCTTGCCGCCCGGTACGGCCTCGGAGTCGCCGTCGCCGAGTCGCTGCTGCGGCGCCTGACCGGCGAAGAGCGGCTGATCGAGGGGGAGTTCCGTCCCGGCGGCACCGAACGCGAGTGGGTGGACGCCGACGTCCTGCGCAGCATCCGGCGGCGGTCGCTGGCCCGGCTGCGGCAGGAAGTCGAACCGGTCGACGCCGATGCGCTGGGACGCTTTGCCATGGCGTGGCACGGCATCGGCTCGGGACGACGCGGCCTCGAGACGCTCCTGGACGCCATCGAGCAGCTGCAAGGTGCCGCGATGCCGGCGACCGTCCTGGAGACGGAGGTGCTTCCCGCGCGCGTTGCCGATTACCAGCCGGCGATGCTCGACACTCTCATGGCGGCGGGCGAGGTCGTATGGGCCGGCGTCGAGCCGCTGGGTGCCCGCGACGGCCGCATCGCCCTATATCTGACCGATCACACGGTGCGCCTTCGCCCGCCAGCAGCTGATCGACCGAGTGGCGCGCCTGACAAGGCGCGCCCCACGATCGGACGTAAGGAACTCGACGGGCCGCAGCCGCCGATCGGAAGAGCCGCCGATGTCCTCGATTACCTGCGCGAGCATGGAGCGTCGTTTTTTGCCGAGGTCCATCAGGGCACCGGTGGTGGCTTCCCGCAGGAAACGGTTGACGCGTTGTGGGATCTCGTGTGGGCCGGTCGGATCACCAACGACACGCTGCATCCCCTTCGCGCCTACATCAGAGTCGAAGACAAGCGCGCGCCGCGACGGGCGCGAGCGCAGCCGTTCCGGTCACGACGGCTGGTGCCGCGAACCGCGGAAGGCCGCTGGTCGATGCTCGAGACACGAAAGGCCAGCCGCAGCGCCGCAACCGAGTGGAGCGCCGCAATCGCACAGCAGCTGCTGACGCGGCACGGCGTCGTGACGCGCGAGACGGTGGCGGCAGAATCCATCCCGGGCGGGTTTTCGGCCGTGTACGACGTGCTGAAGGCGATGGAGGAAGCGGGGCGGATCCGCCGCGGGTACTTCGTGGGCGGACTTGGCGGAGCGCAATTTGCCCTTCCGGCCGCAGTCGATCTCCTGCGGTCGTTCCGCGACGTCCCCGAGGAGCCGAGTCACGTGGTGCTCGCAGCAACGGATCCGGCCAATCCGTACGGCACGGTCGTGAAGTGGCCCAGCTCGCCCCACGAAGCGCCGACGCGTTCCGTCGGCGGGCGTGTCATCCTGGTCGATGGGTTCGCCGCCGCGTACCTGCGGCGCGGCGAACGGGAGCTGATCCTCTTTGCGCCTGAGACCGAGCCGCAGCGGTCGCGGACGATTCGCCAGGTCGCGCTCGCCCTTCTCGAGCTGGCCACGGCGCGCGAACAGGGCCAGCAGGGCATGCTGCTCACAGAAATCAACGGCGAGCCGGCGTCCACGCATCCGTCAGCCGATCTGTTCGCCGGCGAAGGCTTCGCGACCACAGCCATGGGACTGCAGGCGCGCATCATTCCCGGCGACCTGTCCCGAGCACAGCCGAGGGATGGCATTCGCATTGCGGGACGAAGCCGTGGAGGGATATCCATGGCTGATACGCCACGCACGGGACCGGACCGCGCCGGCACCACCCGCGAAAGCGAACACGACGCGATCCGCTCTTCGAACGATCGGGATCAGAAGGCCGAACGCGAAGGCGTCGAGACCGAACACAATCGCGGCTACGACGAAGCGGCGCAGGGACGCACGTCCGTCGAGCATGAGGATCTCGGCGACGTCGATCCGGATAGCGCCGCGTCGGACGTCGATCGGGACGACACGATTGATGAGGTGTAGTGCCTGAGGGCGACACAATCTTCCGGGCGGCCCGCACGCTGCAGCGCGCGCTGGCGGGCCGCACGGTCACCCGATTCGAGTCGGTCTTCCCGGCGCTGTCGCGCGTCGACGCCGACACACCACTCCGCGGCCGCACGATCGAACGCGTCGAGGCACGCGGCAAACACCTGCTGATCTGGTTCTCCTGCCGGCGGACGTCGATCGCCTCGTGACGACGGCGGTGAAGCTCATGCGCGCCAATGTCGCCGAGGGCGCACCGGCCGCACGCCTCCGGGTCTATGGCCGCGCCGGCAGACCGTGCCGGCGATGCGGCAGTCCGATTTCGCGCCGGCCTCAGGGGCCACACGCGCGCTCCACTGACTGGTGCCCGCGCTGCCAGCCGGCAAACGGTGCTGGAGCGGATACGGCACGCGGCTTCGGTCCGCAGAAAAACCACGCACCGCCGGATCGCACGCGGTAAATACAGCGGTCCGCCTCGAGCACTTCGCCGTCGATATTCACGCGCGCGCGGCGATCGAAAACCAGATCGAACCGGGCGCTCCGGAAGGACATCACGTCATCGCGACCTGGCTCGCCGGACGTGGCTATGCGCTGCAGCGTGCCGAGCAACTCCAGCACCGGCATTCGCGGCACGACGATGACGTCGAGCAGACCGTCGTCGATCAGCGCATCCGGGGCAATCGCGTAGCCGCCGCCGATGAACGGGGCATTGCACACGGCAAACATCTGAACGACGGACTCCCCGACCGGCACGAGCTCGCTCGCGGGACCCGCCGCCGCCGGACGCTCCGAAGCGACGAGCAGACGCACGCTGAGCGGATCCGCCGCGAAGAGCGCCCGTGCGCCGCCTATGAGATAGGCCACTTTGCCGGCGATGTCCTTGAGCGCCGGGGTCACGACGCCCGACGTCTCGGCGATGAGTCCGCCCGCCGACGTGTTGATGAACGGACGATCGTTCATCACGCCGACGTCCGCCGCCACGACGTGCGGATCCAGCAGGCGATCGAGCGCCCGCTGCGGCTCGTCGCCGAGTCCCAGCGCCTTTGAAAAATCATTGCCGGTGCCAAATGGGATGATGCCGATGGGAATGGCCGGCCGCGGGCTCGCGCCGAGGATGCCGCGAAGGGTTCCGTTGACCGTTCCGTCGCCCCCGGCCACGTACAACGCCGCGCAGTTGTCGGCGACCGTCCGCTCCGCCGCCTTCCCCAGATCGTCGGCGCCCGCGGTGACGGTCACGATCAGCTCCTCGAACAGGCTGCCCAGGCGGGAGCGCATGAGCGGAAGCATGTCGACCGCCCGATCAGCTCCGGACGAGGGGTTGACGATCAGATGGGCGCGCATCGCTGCCCGTCAATCAGATCAATTTGCCTGCCGGCCCGAGGTCGAGGTTGAGGTCCTCGACGGAAATGCCGAAGCGTGCGGCGAGGTCGCGAACCGTCGTTTCGAGCTGCATCAGCGCGCGGCCGATGTCCTCCGTCTGCCGGTCGGTCAGCGTCCCCGCCTCCAGTCGACGGATCGCCTGCCGCTCGAGCAGCCTGCGAATGAATTCGACCAGGGTCAGGACGAGCTGGGCGACCGACCGCTGGACGTCGTCCGGATCGGCGTTCCAGCGCAGAGGACCCTTGCCCGTCGCACGTTCCAGCTCGCGGCGCAGGTCCTCCAGCTCGGCAACCTCGGTGATGGTGAGCGCTCCCGCCTTCGCAACAAGCGACCGGCGTCGCTTCGGCGCCTTCTTCCTTGTCGCGGCCGTCACCGTGCGCTTCCGCGGCTTCGATGCTGAACGTGCCATGCGCTATTCGAATGCCGCGAACGCGTACGGCGGCCAGGGTCCGGTGACGATGGCGGTGATGCCCGACGACGCGGCTGAGGTCTGCACCGCGTGGCGGTAGGCGGCCGCCGATGCGCGCGGAATGAGGTGGTAGACGCTGGACACTCCCGCACGGTGCTCAACGCGTTCGTCGCGCACCCAGCGTGCGACGGCGTTCCGCACGGGCTCGAAACCCGGTACCGCGCGTCGCGCCGCGGCCGCGCGGGCCCGGCTCCTCAGGTAGTCGCGCCCCGTCAGTGGAGCCTTCGTGGGGCCGTGCTCGGAGGCGGCGTGGTGTTGGACCACCCGAACGGTCATCTGCGCCCGCTTCCGCACATGGGCGAGGCCCAGGGCTAAAGCCCGTCGACGGGAGACCAGCACGCTCCTCAACTCATCTTCAGCCATTCGCGTGCCGAACCGCACGGGAAGGATCGCGGGAAACCGTTCCGCGAGCTCGCGCATCAGGCGATCGTAACGCCGCAGGTTGCTCGCCGTCGGCGATGACCGCCCCCCGCGATCGGTCACGACGGCGGCCACTGCACGTTCGCGCACGACGCGAAGACGGCGGCCATCTCCAGAGCGCAACGATTGCGGAGCGCCGCGGCTGGCGACGATGGCGAGGACCGTCACAGCCGCAACCTATTTAAGGCCTGTCCCGCGAAGGCGGACGGCTGCGCGCCGTCTTCGCCGTGCATGATGGCGCTCGATGAAATCGGTATCCTCGTTCGGCAGCACCCGATCGGCCGCGCACAGCAGCACGGACAGCCGTGCATAGATCAGATCGACCTGCGCCAGCGCGATCGTCAGGTCGCCGCTCAGCACGACGCCTTTGTTGAGGACGTTATCGACAATGTCCAGCAGCGATGCCTCGCTGGAATCGAGAACGGCCTTGTCTGCCGCAACCACGGCGCCTGCGGCGCCGCGTTGCTCTTCAGCGTCGCTTCTTCGACGCGGCACGGCGGGGTCTCGGTGGATCAACGAAGTTGTACGGGGGCCATGGACCGGTGAGTGAGACGACGAGCCCGGATCCGGACAGCCGCCGCGCCTGCTGACGCAGCGCGCTGCGAAACGCGCTGGCACCGCGGGCGGGAACGAGGAACGCCGCGTCGAGCAGCAGGCGCGATCCGGGCGTGGCCTGCTCGGTCGAACGGCGCCGGCGTGCCTCGGTGGCCTCACGCGACATCGCCCGGTACAGCCGATCGGCTGCCGTTCGGGCCGCCGTCAGCTGAACACGCGTCACATCGAACAGGTCCCGCTTGCGGGCGAGATACGCCGCGCCCGACTCGGCCTCTCCACCTCGGCGCGTCCGGCGCGATTGATGGCTGTCCTCGACCGCCTGCCGCGCGGCGCGTTCGTCGAACGACAGGCGCAGTCCCCATTCGAGCTGCCGATCGAAGCGAGTCAGGATTCGATCGATTCGCCGCCACTCCTGCGCGACATACTCGAGGGCGCGTTCATCCGAGGTGAACAGCGTGAAGAGCTGCAGCGGCAGCACCGCCGGAGCGGCGAGAAAGTGTTCGACCACGGTTTCGTGCGCCAGCGCGCGGCGGCCGACCCAGTCGATGTTCTGCAGGCCGGCGGCCAGCATCGCTTCGTCGTACTCACGTGCCGGCACCGAGGAGACGATCGCCCAGGTGTCTGGCCCCGCTTGCAGCACGCGCACGCCCCGCGCGCCAGGCATCGGACCGCGAACCGCGCCGGTGGCCGGAGCCTTCGGGCTGCGGACCAGGCAGTAGACGTAGGTGAGCGAGGCAGTCACTTGGACCGAGTCGTTCGAGCCGTTCGAGCCGTTCGAGCCGTTCGAGACGTTCGCGTGCTGTCTTCGTCAGAACGTTCCACCTCCTCGTGAAAATCTCCGGAGACGGACGCTTCGACGTGGAACTGGCTGTCGCCGGTCGTCTCGATCGGCTGCACGCCCATGTCGATCGGCCCGCTGCCACCCTCGCGGCGCTCCTTGATCTCGCGGATACGCGCCAGCAGATCCGTCTCGATGTCGCGGAACTCCGCATCGGTGATCTCGCCCATCTCGCGGCGCATTTCGGCGTCGAGCAGCTGCTCCCGCAGCACGGAATCGTCGTTCATCTCGGCCTCGGCGGCCGTCACTGCCGTCTCGAGCACCCATCGAATGCCGGAGATCATCAGCGAGTCGAGAATGAACATCAGGGATAGAGATCTTTTTGCGACTTGGGATTCGCGGACTTGTGATTCTCCGCCTGGCCGGCGCGCTCCAGCTTGAGCCGGATGTTGACGAAGTTGTACGGGGGCCACGGCCCCGTGTACTTGAAGGTCAGCTTGTCGAAGTGCGAGGCGATGTCCTTGATGCGCCGGTCGAACGCCTGTTCCTGGTCGCGCTGCACCAGGAACGCGGCGTTCATGATCATCTTGTCCCCGATGGCGCGGTTGACGCGCGACGCCACCGACACATCGCGCAGCCGCTGCAGGAACTCGGCGACGTAGCGTTCGGAGCGCTGCTGAAGGGCGGCGTCGATCAACCGGCCGTACTGCATGCGGGCGAAATACGTCGAGCCCTTCTGCGACGAGATCTCCGACTTCAGCCGGTGAATGTCCTCGTCTTCCTGCTCGATGGCGCGGACCATCTCGTCCCGGTCCCACAGCACCTTGAGGCCGAACTCGAGCTTGTCCTGCATCTTGTTCAGCACGTCGGCGAACGCCTCGTACGCCGAGCGGAGCAGCTCGAGAATGTCCTCGCGAGTCTTGAAAATGGTCCCGAACGACATCGGGATGACGGTGTGATCGCGCATCACCGTCTCGTTGACGCGTTCGTGGGCGAGCACGTTCTCGCGCGTCGAGTCGAGCGGCGCAATCGGCACGTCCGACACCACGGCGGCCATGTCCTTGTAGTTGATCGTGTAGACGTCGGCCCACGTCTCGTCCATGCCGATGGCGCCGAACTTCAGCGGCTGGGTCGAGCGGATGATGCAGTAGACGTAGCGGCCGCGGACGGCGCTGGCGCGATCGACGTCGGGCATGCTCGGCTTCGGCGCGCGCTCGACGACGCGCTCGACGCGCGTTTCCGTGCCGCGCACCTCGGTTTCGTGCGTGACGCGCGTGAGCGCCTCCGCGGCCCGCGGACGGGTGCCGCGCTTGACGCCGCCCTGCGGCACCTGCACGGCCTTGCGCGTGTCACCGCTGCCGCGGTTATGCATGCTGCGCGGCATGGCCGCCTGCTGCGGCCGCGCGCGGCGGGCGGGGACGCTCTTGACGCTCTTGCGGGGTGCTGCCTTTGCCTTCGCCATTCGGGACTCCGGCGCTCCCTGTCCGGGGAGCGCCCTTCGTGAGTGCTACAGCCTACCCTTGTTTGATTGTGTCGAGCATCCGCTTGACTTCGACCACGAGATCGTCAGGCAGACACGGCTTGGTGACGAACGAGTCGCATCCCGCCTTGCGGGCGCCTTCGGACGCGCCGGCAAGGGCATGTCCGGTCAGGGCCACGATGGGAATGTGCTTGGTCGCGTCGTCGGCCTTGAGCACGCGGGTCGCCTCCCAGCCGTCCATGCCAGGAAGCGATAAATCCATCAAAATCAGATCCGGCCTGAGCGACCGCGCCTGCGCCACGGCCTCGTTCCCGTTTCTTGCCTCGGCGACGCGAAAGCCGGAGTACTGCAGGTATTCGGCGTACATCTCGCGCGCATCCTGATAGTCGTCCACTACGAGAATCAGCGGCCCGTGCTCTGTAGTCATTGGGGAGCTTCGACAGGAATGGTCAAGGTAAAGGTCGATCCTTCGCCAAGATTACTCTGCAGCGTGATACGGCCGCCCAGCGCGTTGGCGAGGCGGCGGCAGATCGCGAGGCCGAGGCCGGTGCCGCCGTACTGCCGCGACGGCGAGTCGTCGACCTGCCGGAAGTCCTCGAAGATCTTGTCGTGATGTTCCGGCGCGATGCCGATGCCGGTATCGGTCACGGCAATGCTCGACAGCCGGGTGGCCGGATCGTAGTCGACGCCGATTTCGATCCCGCCCTGATGCGTGAACTTCAGCGCGTTGCTCAGCAGGTTGACGATGACCTGCTTCACCTTCTGGCGATCGCTGACCATCGTTGGCGGCTCCGCCGCCAGCCGCGACGTCACCGTCAGCTTCGAGCGCGAGATGACCGGATCGAGCTCGGTCATCACCTCCGGCACCAGCTCGTTCAGATTGAACTCGCTGATCTGCATCGGCATCTTGCCCGCCTCGATGCGGGTGATGTCGAGAATCTCGTTGATGATCGTCAGCAGGTGCCGGCCGTTCGAGTCGATGCGCGTCAGCTGCCGTCGGACGTTGGCCGGCAGATCACCAGCCACGCCCTGCAGCAGCATGTGCGTATAGCCCAGGATCGCGTTCAACGGGGTCCTGAACTCGTGCGACATGTTGGCCAGGAACTGCGACTTGAGCCGTGAGGCCTGCTCCAGTTCGATCGCCTGCCGCCGCAGCAGCTCGTTCTGCGTCGCCAGTTCCGCCGTCGCCGACTGGACGCGCATCTGCAATTCATCCGACGCCGCGCGCAGCTGTTCGTAGAGCCGCGTCCGCTCCAGCGCTTCGCGGCGGTCATGGAGGATGGTGACGACGGCGGTCAGCTCACCGGTTTCGGTGAGGACCTTGCCGGCGATCGCCTCGACCGGAATCGTCTCGCCGGAGAGCGGGTTCATCAGGCCGATTTCACCGCGGCGGATTTCCCCGGGGCCGCTCTCGCCGAGGAACAGGCCGGAAATGAAGGACGAGAAGTGCGCGTCGTTCGACTGCACCGTGCGCTGCGCGGTCGGCGGCGCCTCGCCGCCGACGGTGAACAGCTCTTCCGACGGCGCGTTCATGAGCACCGTGGCGCCGCTCTGGTCGGTCACGATGATCGGATCCGCCACCGAATCGATGATCAGGTTGAGGCGGTCGCGTTCCGCGCGCACGGCCGCTTCCGCGACGCGCAGCTTCTGATAGTTCTCCTCGATCTGCTCGGTCGCGCGGCGCAGGTCGGTGATGTTGCGCAGCACCGAGACGATGCCCGTGCCCTCCCGCGGGTCCTCGACCGTCGTGCTGAGGACCTCGAACAACAGGTCCGATCCGTCGCTCGGATCGACGAGGAGCAATTCGCGGGCTTCCGAGGGCGCCTCGACCGCGGTGCGCGACAACGCCGCGGAGAAGAGCATGTTGTTCAGCTCCACCGCACGGCGGCGCCCCTCGCTCTCCTCTTCGCTGGCCGCGAACAGTTTCTCGGCGCGCGAGTTGGCGACGATCAGCCGGCCCTCCGTATCGGTCAGCATGATCGGGTCGGTCACCGAATTGATGATCGTGAAGAACAGCGCCCGCTCGCGCCGGAGCTTGCGCAGCTCCTCGGTCAGGCTGCCGCGGCCGCGAATCTGATCCAGCTTCTGTCCGAGTACGGTGGCCAGCCAGTTGACCGAACCGGCAACCGCCGTCCCGGTCTTGACCAGCAGCAGGCCGACCGCCTCGGCGTCGTCCTGGCGGTCGTTGCGCAGCGGGATCGCCAGGACGGCTGCGCCGCCGAATCCCGGGAAGCGCCCGTGCCCGTTCTCGCGGCTCGTCCGCAGTGTCATCGGCGCCGGCGCGGTCAGGGCGCGAATCAACGGATCGTGCGTGTGCGACAGCGGCGACGAGTACTCTTCGACATCGCTGACGGTCACGCCGATACCGGCCACGCCTACGAGCATGCCGGCATCGCCATCGATGGACAAACAGATGGAGCGCCGCACGCCGGCATGGCGCGCCAGCCACTCGAGGCTCGTCTGCGCGCAGCGCGGTAGGTCTTCATGGTGGGTGAGAAAGTACTCGAGCAGCTCGAGGCGCGCGGCGGCATTGGCCAGCGGTGCGGCCGCACGGCTGATGCTCCGAACGGGAACCGAGCTGAAAGAGTGCCTGGTCAATTGATCCCCTGGCCCTACGTGCCCTCGCTTCCGTAGGGCGCCCCTTTACGGGGTGCCGATCACCGGGAGCGGCGTCGCGTCCCCGCCGGGCTCGGCGTGCGCGGCACCGTCGTGCCCGCCTCGAGCTGCGCGCGCAGCGCGACATTCTCGGCGGCGATCTCTTCGTATGGACGCGCCGGTTCAATCGAAGGCCGGGCGGCGGCGGTCGCCGCGCCGACGGCTTCGGAGTACTTCAAGTAGGTGTCGATGGACGCAACGACGACGCGCGCCTCGACGGTGATCAAGTCGATCCCGACGAGGGAGACGCGCACCCACGCGTCGATGACGATCCCCTTGTCGAGAACCCGGTCGAGAACATCGATAAGACTGGTCCCGCCCGCTGCTCGTTCGACGGCCATCGTGAAAGCTCCTTACTCGTTCCTATCGGTTCGAAGTGCCCGGGCCCGACGGCCCGATGCCTTGGCCAGCGTCGCGAGCCGGCGTTCCATCACTCTCAACTGTTCACGCAACTCGAGGTTCTCCTGCATGACCTGCTCGCGGCCCGGCGACAGGTGGCGGTCATACTTCCACCAGTCGAGACCGATGGCTTCCGCCTTGTCGATGGAGCAAATCATGAGACGGATGCGGATGGTGAGCAGCTCGACTTCCGCGAGCGACACCTTGATGTCTCCCGCCACGACGAGACCTTTGTCCAGGACGCGGTCGAGGACATCCACTAGCCCGGCGTTTCCACGGCTCGGACTGGTTGTCAGGTCGGTCGGCATGCAGTAGTGGGTACGGGGCCTTTGATCACACGGGAGGCGTGCAACCGCGCACGCGGCGTAAAATGCGCGCGAACCGACGCAGTATAGCTCGCACCCTTTCCGATCCTCAACGGGGCAATCAGTGCTGTCCAGCGGGGCAGTAATTACGGCAGGGCTAGGTCCGTGCGGCTACGGCTGTACACTGCAGGCGACAGATGGTGACGCGTTACACGGTGCTGCTGGCCGCGGCCCTTCTTGGCGCGTTTACGACTCTGGCGGCGGCCCAGGACGATCTCAAGCGGCTCTCGATCGAAGAGCTGATGCGGATCGATGTCACGACCACGTCCCGGCAACCGCAGCCAATCGGCACCACGGCTGCCGCCATCTCCGTCATCACAGCAGACGACATCCGCCGGGCCGGCGCCACCACCATTGCCGACGCGCTGGCGCTCGCCGACGGCGTCCACGTCGCTCGCTTCAACAACGGCACGTGGGCCATTTCCCCGCGCGGCTTCAACTCGAACGTCGCCAACAAGCTGCTCGTGATGATCGACGGAAGGACGGTCTACTCGCCGCTCTTCGCCGGGGTCTTCTGGAACATGGAGGACTACGTCCTCGCCGACATCGACCGTATCGAGGTGATCCGCGGGCCCGGCGCCGCCCTGTGGGGCGCGAACGCCGTCAACGGCGTGATCAACATCATCACACGCCACGCGCGGGATACACAGGGCACGCTGGTCTCCATTGGCGCAGGGACGGAAGATCCGCTCATCGCCGAGGCCCGATACGGCGGCGCGCGCGACCGAGCAGCGTGGCGGGCGTATGCCAAGGTCGCCGCTCGCAGCGACCAGCGGCTGGCCAGCGGTGCGACAGCGGACGATGCGCGACGGCGCGGACAGTTCGGCTTCCGCGTGGACGCAGGCGGTCCCGCCGGGTCGACGTGGCTGCTCAAAGGCGACGCGTTCCACAGCCGCGACGATCTGCCCGACCGCCCGGCCGCGGAGTTCACCGAGCTGGCGCTCCAGGGGCGCTGGTCGGTGCCACTCGGTCGATCGCGTCTCGACCTCCAGTCCTACTACCGCCGCGAATACCGGCGCATCCCCCAGCAGCTCACGCATCACATCGACATCGTGGACGTCGACGCCCAGCACGCGGTGACCGTGCACCGCCGCCACAACGTCGTGTGGGGCGCGGGCGTCCGGGTCAATCGCGACAACACGCACGCGAGCGCGACGCTCTCGTTCGACCCGGTGAAGCGGATCTACCCGGTGAGCAACATGTTCGCGCAGGACGACATCGCCCTCGTCCCCGACCGCCTGTTCGTCACCATAGGGGCCAAATACGAGCACGACGATTTCAGCGGCGGTGAGTTCCAGCCCAACCTCCGCGCGCGCTATCTGATGCCGCGCAGTCAGATCGTCTGGGGTTCCGTCGCACGGGCCGTCCGGCGGCCGACGCGGTTTGACGATGACATCCGCGTCAGCACGCCCGGTGGCGTGCTGTTCGCCGTCGGCTCCGACGACTTCCGCTCCGAGTCGCTGGTGGCAGGCGAGGCCGGGTACCGCATCCAGCCCTCACCGCTGTTCGCCGTTGACGCCACCGTCTTCACGCATCACATCAGCGACCTGCGCAGTCAGGAACTGCCCGCCACGGGTCCGCCGATTGTCGTCGGCAATACGCTCGAGGGGAGCGTGCGCGGCGTGGAGGTTGGCGTCAACCTGCAGCCGGCGGTCTGGTGGCGCGCTCACGTCGGCTACACCTGGCTGGATACGGACATTCGGCGGACCGACAGCAGCCGGGACGTCGGCGGCGGCGCCACGGAGGCCAACGATCCGGATCAGTTCCTCGGCCTGCGCGCGTCATTCGACCTCCCCAATCGCATCGAGCTCGACGCGATGCTGCGCGCCGTGGCCGCGCTGCCGAACCCCGCCGTGCCCGCGTATGCGGAACTGAATGTCCGTGCCGGCTGGTGGATGACCACCCGTGCCGAGCTGTGGGTGGCCGGGCATGACCTGCTGCACGACCGCCATCCGGAGTTCGGCGCTGACCTCCCCAATCGAACGGAGTTCGAGCGGTCCATCCGCGTCGGCATCACCATCAGGGCGCCACGGTGATGCGCGCGCTTCTCGTGGCGGCGCTCTTTGCATCCGCGAGCGTCGCCATGCCGAATGCGCAGGAGATCTCGCAGGAGTACCAGATCAAGGCCGCGTACCTGTACAACTTTCTGAAGTACGTCGAGTGGCAGGAACCGGTCGAGCGGACGTTCATGATTTGCGTGGCCGGCCAGAATCCGTTTGGCGGTGTGCTCGACGGCTTGACGAAGAACGAGCGCGTCCGTGGCCACCCGGTCAAGACGGAGCTCATTCTCGGATTCGAACCGGGCTGTGACGTCATCTTCACGCCGCGGACATCGAACATACCCGCGTATCTGCAGGGCGCGGCCGGGATGCCGATCCTGACCGTCGGCGAAACGCCGCGCTTCATCGAGCAGGGTGGCATCGTCAACTTCTTCGTCGAGAACGGCAAGGTCCGCTTCGAAATCAATCGCAACGCGGCCGAACGCGCCGGGCTTCGAATCAGCTCGCGCCTGCTCCAGCTCGCCAAGATCGTCGATACAGGGACCGAGGAACGATGACGCCGTTTCGCGACCTGCCCATCCGCCGGAAACTGCTGCTGCTGACGCTGGCACCAACGGGCGCGGCGCTGCTGCTGGCCAGCGCAGGTTTCCTGACGTGGGACATCGTCGAGCGGCGCCGGGAAATCCGGAACGACGTCGAGGCCGAGGCGCTGGTGCTGCCGGAGAACCTGGCGGCGTCAATCACGTTCGATCGGCCCGAGGAGATCGACAGGACGCTGGCGGTATTGGAAATCCGGCCACACGTCAGGTTCGCCTGCGTCTACACGCTGACGGGGACGCGTGTCGGGTCGTATCGCCGCGATGGCAAGGAAGGGTGCCCCGCCGCGCCGCCCGCGCAGAATTCGTTCGGCTGGGCAACCTATGAGTACGTGGCGGACATCGACCACGAGAGCGAGCGGGTTGGTACCTTTTATGTCTCCCGCGATCTGCGCGACGTCCAGCGCCGGCTGCTGGTCGGGAGCGTCACCATTCTTGGCTTGCTGCTGCTGGCGGTCGGCGCCGCCCTGGCGCTGGCCCGGCGCATGCAGCGCTCGGTGTCGGAGCCGCTCCTCGACCTGGCTGATACGGCACGCCGCGTCTCGACCACCCGCGACTATTCTCTTCGTGCCGCCGCGCCGACACGCGACGAAATCGGCGTCGTGGTCCGCTCGTTCAACGAGATGCTCGACCAGATCGCCGACCGGACGACCGAACTGTCGAAGGCCAACGCCGAACTCCAGCGTGAGGTCGAAGAGCGCAAACGCGTCGAGCGTGATCGTGTCGTGGCGCTGGAACGCGAGCGCGACGCCAACCGCCTGAAGGACGAGTTCCTGGCGACCTTGTCGCACGAGCTGCGGACGCCGATGAATGCCGTGCTCGGCTGGGCGCGGGTGCTGCGCTCGACCGCCGCGGACGAGCCGACACGCGAACGCGGCCTCGAGAGCATCGAGCGGAACGCGCGCGCGCAGGCCCGGCTGATCGAAGATCTCCTCGAAATCTCGCGCATTGTCACGGGCAAGCTGCGGCTGCAGGTACGCGAGGTCGATCTCGCGGCCATCGTCGACACCGCGGTCGACATCGTCAGGCCGGCGGCGCTGGCCAAACGCCTGCGACTCGACGCCAGCATCGAGATGCGCCCGGCCCTGACGCAGGGCGATCCTGATCGCCTGCAGCAGGTGATCTGGAACCTGCTCTCCAACGCGGTCAAGTTCACCCCGCCGGACGGCGAGGTCAGCGTGCGGCTGGAGAGGAAAAACGGATTCGTCCTGACCGTTCAGGACAGCGGCTCCGGCATCGATGCCAAGTTCCTGCCGCACGTCTTCGAGGCGTTCCGTCAGGCCGACGGCAGCGCCACCCGCGAGCACGGCGGCCTGGGCCTGGGCCTCGCCATCGCCCGTCAGCTCGTCGAGGCGCACGGCGGAACAATAGAGGCACGGAGCGACGGAAAGGACCGTGGAGCCGTATTCGAAGTCTTCCTCCCCTCCGTTGTTGACTCGCGCCAGCCTGAACGGCCGTCCACGGATGGCGGCGGAGACGCGGTGGATGCGTCATTGCTCGCTGGCGTCGATGTGCTGGTCGTTGATGACGATGAGGACGCCCGACTGCTCCTGCAGATGACGCTGAGCGGCTATGGCGCGGTGGTCACAACGGCGGCATCGGCGCGAGAGGCGCTGGCGGCAATCGAGCGTTCCGTTCCGCATGTCGTCCTCAGCGACATCGGCATGCCGCACGAGGACGGCTACGATCTGCTGCGGTGGCTGCGCGCGCGGGCGCCAGAAGACGGGGGAACGATACCGGCGATCGCCGTGACCGCGTATGCGTCCGCCGCCGATCGTTCGTCGACGCAGGCCGCCGGCTATCAGGCGCACGTCGCCAAGCCGTTCGAACCCGGCGACGTCGCACGGCTCGTGCGCAGGCTCCTGGCAAGCAGCAAGTTTCCAGTATCAAGCTACAAGTAAGTTGAAACTCACTTGTCACTTGTCACGTGTAAGTTGTAAGTTCCCTACGTGGCGACGCAATGTTCCTTTGACATCACCTCGAACGTCGATCTGCAGGAAGTGGACAACGCGCTGAACCAGGCGCGCAAGGAAGTGGCGCAGCGCTACGACTTCAAGGGATCGAAAGCGTCGATCGAGTTCGACCCGAAGGAATCGAAACTCGTGCTCGTCGCCGACGACGACTTCAAGCTGAACGCGCTGTGGGAAATCGTGCAGACGCGGATGGTGCGGCGGAACGTGCCGGTGAAGAACCTCTCACGTGGCGCGGCGCTTCCCGCGGCCAACAGCACCGTGCGCCAGGAGATCGCGCTGCAGCAGGGAATCCCGACCGAGAAGGCCAAGGACATCGTCAAGTTCCTGAAGGACGCCAAGATGAAGAAAGTGCAGGCATCGATCCAGGGCGATCAGCTGCGCATCACGTCACCCTCGAAAGACGATCTCCAGGAAGCGATGCGCGTGCTCCGCGAGCAGGACTTCGGCGTCGCGCTGCAGTTCGGGAACTATCGGGGATAAATAGAAAGGGCCTGGTTCCCCGCGGGTCCCCAGGCCCCGGGCCGGTGCAAGCTGCGTGGGGCTCACACCGGCTGTCTTGGTCCTTTGTCCTTCGTTCTCAGTTCTTGGTCCGTCCTGTCTTCGCGGCCTTCGTGCCCTTCGTGTTTAGAAGTCGAACTGTATCGACAGACGCACGAAGCGCGGACTCAGCAGCGACGTCGCCTGACCCCATTCCTCGACAAACGGCGTCGCCGGGTTGTCGACGGTGTCGAAGTTGTCCTGGTACGTCAGCACCTGGTCGGCGTTGAACAGGTTGTAGATATCGACACCGATGTTGAGGCGCCTGTTGGCGAACCGGAGGTTCTTCCCGAGCTTCAGGTCGAAGATGGTGTAGCCAGGGCCGTACAGTTCGCCCGGATTGAGCATGTTGACCTGATAGCCGGTCGCGGTGATCGTGTTCCCCTGCGGCGTGAAGCACCCCACCTGGCCGGCGGTGGCACCGCCCGGGCACGGCTGCGTCGCGCGTGCGGCGCTGCTCGGCTCCCACGTGACCTGGTTTTTGGTGAAGCTATGGTTCGCGCTCCGCTCGGGACCTACCCGCCGGGCGAACACCGTGCTCACGAGCACATCGACCTTGGGAATCGTGTAGGCGGCTGTGCCGCGGAGGTTCGTTTCCCATCGCGTATGCGGGTTGCATGCGGGCGGCACTCCTTCGTGCTGCCGGACGTCCGGCCCCTCGGTGTTGGTTGAACCGGTCGGCGAGTAGCAGAGGTCACGGACGGCTCGACCCGTCGTTGTGCCGCCGTTGATGCGCAGGCCGCGCAGGCCCCACTTGTCAGTGCCGCGCCACACGAAGTTCGTGTCGACGAAGTTCGATACGTACGACAGGTCGTCCAGGATCGTCACCGCAGATCCCGGCGACGCCGGCAACCCAGGGTTCGGGTTGGACATCCCGCGCATCACGTACCCGCCGCCGCCCGGCAGTCCGGGGTGGCTTGGCGCCACCGCACTGAAGAACCCGAAGCTCGGGTTCGTGAAATTCAGGTTCCCCTCCTGGCACGTGCGCAAGTCCGAGGCGCCGTTGAATCGATCGCAGCCGATTCCGAGTTGATCCGTGACCGTCAGGTTCGAATAGCTCTTTCGGTTGTAGGTCACCTCGGCGGAGAAGCGCGGCAGCAGCTCGTGCTGGATGCCGATACCCAGCTGCCACTCGGTGCGGCGCCTGCCCCACCCGTCGAGCAGGTTCTCGCCGTAGACGTCGCAGTAGGCCTGCACGGCCGCCGGGATGCCCAGCTCCCTGCGTCCGCACTGTGTCGTCTGCAGACCAATTGGCGTACCGGCCGCGTCGAGGCTGAGCGGATCGCGCCCGTAATTCCTCGAGGCATTTAGAGAGGATGTGTCAGGAATTGTAAAGACCGAGCCTGGCCCGCCGCAGATGTCCCCACCCGGTACGGTCTGCGCCGCGAAGTTGAGCAGGTCGCAGTCGACGACGCGGTCGCCGTCCACGTCGGTCCAGGAACGCCAGTAGGTGTTGGCCGTTCGCTGAGCCGGGTTGGCGTCGGCATAGATGCCGCTGATCGAGGCACCGGAAAGGTATTTGCCCATGTTGAACTTGACCGCGGTCTTGCCGTTGCCGAACAGGTCCCACGCGACGGCCCACCGCGGCGTGAAGTCGTGATAGGAGACGCCTTCCGTGTCGGGTGTGCAGTAGCTGCGCTGCCCGGCAAACTCCCCGCCCACCTGCACCGGCACATAGGGTTCGTTGCCGCCGGCGACAAGTCTGTTGCCGCCGGAGCCAATGCACGTGCTCGGGTAGTCGCTGGTCGCGTGGTCGTAGCGGACGGCGCCGCTCAGCGTGAGACGCTTCAGCGTCCACTGATCCTGCGCGTAGAAGCCGCTGTAGGCGACCCGGTTATCGATCGTGGAAGGACCGCTGTTGATTTTGACCCGCGAGGGCACCGGCCGGCGCGCCAGATTATTCGGGTCGTTCGGGTAGTAGAGGCTCGTGTTGCCGCAGGTCAGCGTTGCCGCGCAGGCTGCGTCAGGCGTGTCATAGCGGTACTCCAGCCGCACGCTGTTGGTTCTGTTAGACCGGGTCTGCGCGAAGTAGCCGCCGTCATACCCGAACTTGGCGCTGTGGGTGCCCGTGACGTACGAGAACGAAGCGCGCGGCCGCCAGTCGTTGAGCTCCCGTTGCTCCGCCAGGCCGCCGATGCCGTCAGACCACGGTCCGGAGGGCACCCCGAAGATCGCGAAGTTCGTGGCGTTGAGCGGGCCCGTCGCATCCACGCCGACGGTCGCTCCGAACTCGGTGACCCGCGGAATGTCCGGATTGGGCGTGAAGTAGCGATGCTGCGAGAAGTCGTAGAGCTGCCGGTTCGCCGATAGACCTGCTTCGAGCAGGATGATGTTGGTCAGCGGATTCGTCCAGCCCACCTGAATCAGCCGGGCGGGATGCACCTGGCCCGACCACCAGCCGTCTCGCGCGGTCCACGGCGCGACGGAGCCGTCGCACGGGTCCTGGCAGGTGTATCCCTCGTCCCAGAAGAAGTTGAACTTGTCCTTCTGCGAGGCCTGGGCCGTGATGCGCGCGTTGGCGTTGCGCGTCCAGTTGATCAGCTGCAGCGGCGGCGTCGACCGGTCCGGCTGGAAGTTCTGACCCCAGATGCCGGCGTTCTTGTTGTCCCAGATGCGGTCGCTCTGCCGGCTGAACGCGGTCTTCTGCCAGGCCCGCGCCACCGAGAAAAACCACAGGCGGTCGCGCCTGATTGGCCCGCCGAACGCCCCTGACGTGTCGTAGTCGCTGATAAGCGGATAGTTGTTGATAATCTCGGGATAATCGCCGTTGTTCGTGGAGAACCATCCGCGACGATTGTTACCCTCTTCGTCAAGCGGACCACGCGTGTAGGTCCCGAAGTAGTTGCCGGCAAATCGATTGCCTCCGGTGCGCGGAATGATGTTGATCGTTGCGCCGCCGGTCTCCGATTCGCCCAGCGCCCCCGAAATCTGCACGGTGACTTCCTGGGCATTGGCAACGTCGGCGACATAGCCGCCGGTCATTCCCATGATCCCGGCGCCGCCGCCGGTGTTGATAATCGTCCCGTCCACCATGACGCGCCCCTGCGCGCCGCCCTCGGTATCGTTGGTGGCCGTGTGCGCGCTCAGGTTGTAGATGTTGTTGTTGCACCAAACGCCGACGCCGCCAACGCAGTCCGCGCCCAGGCCCGTTGCCGTCAGTCCGGGGGTAAGCGTCAAGACGCTGCGGATGTTCCGCGTCGTGGGCAGATCGCGAATTGCCTCGCTCTCAAACGCCGCGACCTGCCGCGCATTCTGCACGTCGACCGTCGGCGACTCGCCCGTAACCGTCACCGTCTCCTGGAGCTGACCCACAGTCAGCGTGATGTTGACGGGCGCAGTGAAGCCGGTGGTCAGGACGATGTTGTCACGCTGCTGCTTGGTAAAGCCCTCCAGCGTGAAGGTGACGGTATACGTCCCGACCGTAAGGTTAGTGATTCGATACTGTCCGGCGGCGTCGGTCGTCGCCGAGCGAACCTTTTCGATGAGTGCCGGGCTGGTTGCTTCAACCAGAACCCCCGGCATGACGCCGCCCTGTGCGTCACGCACGGTGCCCGCAATCTGGCCCTGCTGTGCTAGGGCCGATATCGGCAGGAGGACAAGGAGCGCAGCAATGAGTGTCACTTTCACCACGCAACGTGACATAGCTATTCCTCTCCGGGGCGAGGGTGCCCCTTGAAACGCACGCGGGGCTCGTTTTACGCCTCGCACCACAACGTGTCAAGGGAATTGTTAAGATCCGGTTAAATCATTGTAAAAATCCGCGGCGCGTCAGCTCCTCGAGCTTTCGAGAAACATAGCGCGCCCGTGCCGCGGCGCTTTCCTCGCGGCGGCCGACGGCCTCGTAGACCTCGGCGAGACGACGATGCGGCTCCGCTGGGGCGTCGTCGAGCGATATGGCGGTCTGGTAGGCGGACGCCGCCTCGTCGAGACGGTCCGCGGCGAGGAGCGCGTCCGCCAGACGAAGGTAAGTCGACGCGCTTCCCGGACGCATCGTAACAACCTGCCGCCACAGCGCTATCGCGCCTGAATAATCACGTTCGCTCATGCGGACGTCCGCCTGCAGGGCCAGTGTCGCGGCCGTCCGCTGGCGGCGATCGTCCTCGACCGCCTGCGCCTGCAGGCGCTCGGATTCGCGGAGCCGCTTCTCACCCTCGGCCGTTCTTCCCGCTCGGACCAGCGCCTCGCCAAGAGCACGAACGGCATCACTGCCACTGAGCACACCCGTCCGTTCCAGAATCTCAACCGCCTGTCCGGCACGGCCTGCGGCCAGGTGCATGCGCGCGAGTGCGATCCGTGTTTCCTCGTCGCCTGGATCGACCATCAACGCGACGATGTATTCGGCATAGCCCTCATCCTCGCGGCCGTCGTCGATATACGCGCGTCCGAGGGCCTTGTGCGCAGCGACGTTGTTGGGGGTCAGCGCGATCGCCTGCTCGAGGACCGCAATGGCTCGCTGGTAGTCCAATTGAGTACGGGCGAACCGTGCGAGCGAGACGTAGAGATCGCCGCGTCCTGCCAGCATCACGTATCGATCGATCGCGGCGATCAGGGCGACGTCGCCGTCGACGGTGCGCTGGTCTCTGG
>JBOGIQ010000010.1:0-44011 GCA_050742535.1 Vicinamibacterales bacterium
GGGGGACGCGGCCGGCCGTCCATGAAGATCTCGCGCTTCTGCTCCATCCACTGGATGTGGGTATGAACACTGACGACCCGCCCGCTTTCAGGATCGACGTCATTCCAGATGCGAAGATTGCCGACGCCTCGGAATCCGTAGGTGGACGGGTGCGGCTTGCACTGGTGCTCCGGCAGCGTGAGCAGCGATGCGTCCCACGCCTCCGCACGCTGACGTGCGGCATCGTTGATGGGCAGGCCGAGAAAGTCGCCGATATCGGGTCCGGCGGCGCGCTCGATCGAATCCTCGTGCATGATCGGCGCCCACACGCCCGAGAAATCGACCTGCGCAGCCGCCGGTGTGGCGGCGGCACCCCACGCCAGCGTGACGAAGAGGAACACTCGCACGACGTGAGGCATGAATGTTCGGCAGAGAATACTACGGTTTACGCCGCTACTGGAACGAGCGCGATGCGGTCGGCCACTTCGAGTCGCCGCAGATTCCGCAATTGGGACCGGCGAAGTAGCCCTCCCCTTTCGCGCTCGTATCGTTCATCAGCTGCTAATCGGACGGCGCACATTCGATCTCGGCGTGAAGCCGTGGGGCGGCACGCCATGGGGGACCGGGCTTTTCGGACCACTCCGAGGGTGAGTCCGCGCCGAGAGCGCTCGCCGGACACGCCAACGCTGACGTCGAGTCGCTCGTTCAGACAGGAACACGCTGCGTGTGCACACGGACGTTTGTTGCGACTTCGGTGCGACAGAGCGCGTGGAGGAAGCATGTGCGCTCGCCCATGTCGAGCAGCTCGCGCGCGAATGCGTCGTCCTCCGGCGTATCGAGGTAGGTGTGCGTTTCCACCGGATCGGCATGGCCCGGAGCGAAGCGGGTGTCCTGCACGATGCGGTAGCCGTCCAGTTGCTTGCCGATAATCTTTGCGAACCGGCCAAACTGCGTCATGAAGCAGAACCCAATACCTGCGGAGATGTACGTGTTCGCGTCCGGTGCCCGTCCGCGGCCGCCGTTCGCCGGTGCCTCCTCCGACAGGAGCTGGAAGATCGAACCGTGCGGGTTGTAGACATGCTGTTCGATTACCTTGAGACCATCAGGCCGTACCGTACAGATTCCGCGGAGGTGCAGCGTGCGGTGCTGCTCGGGGGCGTAGCTCGATCCCGCGTGACTGGTGGCCTCGTCGGTACGTGGTGACATCCCGCCACGCGCGACAAGCGGCTCAGGGAGTGCGGCGCCGGGCGCCACGCCTTCGAACAGCGATCGAGGGTCGGGCAGCGGCGGGCGGTTCATGGACGGGGACACCGCGGGGACGACTTCGCGGCCGTTGACCGTAAGCGTGAACGTGTTCGTCAGGGTCTTGCAGATCAGGCCGCTGACAGGCGCGGCAGCAACCGCGCCTGTCACGATCTCCGTCAGATCGTCGGCATCGCGGGCGACCGCGATCTCGACGTCCAGCTCCACGGGCATCGCGCCGCCAATCATCGTGCGCTGCGGCATCGACCCGTGCATCGTGTAGTAGTTGTCCTGGGTCAACCGAATGCCTTCGTGATCGACCCGGGCCGCAGCGAGGCCAGCCTGTATCGCATCGATGAAAGACGCCGCCATGCCGGTCGTCATGAAGGCCAGGGGGCACGGCGCTTCGTCGAGGCCACTGAGATACGCGCCCTCGTCGCTGGCGAGACGCCAGACGCCGCCGGCCGACGAGCAGACGATCGCCTCCTTCTGCATGCCGGAGAGCAAGCGCCCGTAGAAGCGGACTGCCTGTCCGCCGCCGGGCTCCGGTGCCGGGCATCGAGCCGCGACGTCGCCGCGCACCGCGAAGAAACGCGGCAGTCCGCAATCACTCAACGGATTCATGGTCTCCTCGATCTTCGCACCCTTCGCTAACCGCGCGATCGACGGCCGGGGATGGAGTGCTGCCAGCGCAGCGATTTGAAGCCGGCGCGTGTCAGGAACGCGAGTACCACGACGGTGGCGACTCCATGCCAGAGCACGATGGTGACGGTGAACGCGTGCCCGCGCGTGATACAGGCCTCAATGTTTGCAATGCTCAGTGCGCCAGCGCCAGCCAGCAGGCTGGTCATTCCCGGAGTCAGCGGCGCCCCATCCTTGAGCATCCACATCGCTATGCCCCAGAGGGCGGCCCCGCCGAGCGTGATCGACAGGACGCACGGCCAGTCCGTCTCTTGCCCGACTCCGAGCGTCGACAACTCGCGAAAGTCGTTTACGCATCCCCAGGCGAGAGCCGCCATCAAGACGACCGCAGATACGAGCGGACCGATCGCGGCGCGATCGGCTCGGCCGGGAACGACGGACGAAAACGCTGCTACCGCCGCGCCATACGCCGTCGCGAGCAACGCGATTTGCTGGACCACGTACGGCGGATCGACGTTCACCGCGAGCGAGCCCCGTCGCAGCCAGGCCCATCCCACGACCGCGGCAACATAGGCCGCGCAGCAGGCGAGCCAGTACGCGGCACGCTGCCACGGCGGCGCCAGCACTCGCACCGGTCTCACACCGGTGCTGAGACGAGTAATCAGATCGTCAGTGTTCATCCGTACCCGCTGCGCCGAGCATGCGTTTCAATGACGCCATCGCCCGGTGTGTCGCGACCTTCAGCGCGCTCACACTGGTTCCGGTCGCCACCGATGCCTCTTTCAACGACATTTCCTGCAGCTTCAGCAGTTCGATCGCCTGCCTCTGGGAGGGCGGCAGATCCTGAATGGCGCGTGTCAACGCTTCCCGGTCTCCCGCGCCTTCATCCTCGGTATTCGCCGTCAGGTCCGCGAAGGTTACGTCCAGCGCCTCGACTACAACCTCCCGACGCTGCTGTCGCGCGTAGCGGCGAGCGGCATCGGCGAGCCGATTGCGCACGATCGCGACCATCCACGGCAGAAAGGGGCGATTCGGATCGTACGACGCCCGGACGGAATGCATGGACAGCAGCACGTCCTGGACGATGTCTTCAACGTCGGCACTGCTGAGAAACGTGCGCCGCGCCCGGACCACACGCCGGATGCGGGGCGTGACGAGGGTCAACAAGGCCCGATACGCCTCCCCGTCGCCCGACTGCGCCGAACGCATCAGCAACCGCAGTTGCTCGTCCTGAAGGTCGCCGGGCGTCATGGATGCGCGATGGTAACCTTTCGCGCCCATCCACCGAATACCACCTGTGAAAGCGACGGCCGCTGGAGCGGCAACGTCACTGGTCAACACCACTCGCAGGAGGAAACTCGTATGAACTCCCGTTACATCGTCGCGTCGGCACTTGCGGCAGCGATTGCCGCCCCGATTGCGCTGTCGGCGCAGAAGCCGGCTCCGGCGCCGTCATTCAAGGCGGAGAAGTGCTACGGCATCGCGAAGGCAGGCAAGAACGACTGTGCCTCAACCGGCAACAACTCGTGCGCCGGAACCTCGAAGGTCAACAGCGACCCGAAGGCCTGGATCTACGTTCCGTCCGGGTATTGCGACCGCATCGTCGGCGGCGCTCTGCAGCCGAAGTAGGAAACAGCGGTGGCCATCACCTCGCGCACCGATTCGCGACTGCAGCGTGCCGGCATCGGCCTGCGGCTGCCGCACATCGCGGAGGTGGTGGCTACTCGACCGGACGTTGGATGGCTCGAAGTCCATCCCGAGAACTTCCTGGCCAACCCGCACGCGACGGAGCTGCTGTCGGATCTGGCGCACGATTATCCGATCTCCGTCCACACCGTCGGCATTTCGATCGGCAGCGCGGACGGCATCGATCGGGCGCATCTCGATCGCCTCGCGGCGTTCATCGATGCGGTGAACCCAGTCCTCGTCTCCGGGCACCTGGCATGGTCTACGTTCGAAGGCCGCTATCTGAACGACCTGCTGCCGCTTCCGTACACGAAGGAAACGCTGCGTCTTGTGGCCGGCCAGCTGGCCGAGGTCCAGGACCGCCTCGGGCGACCGTATCTGATCGAAAACCCGTCGACCTACATCGGGTTTTCGCACTCGACGATGACCGAGGTCGAGTTTCTGAATGAACTCGTTTCAGCCACCGGTTGCCGGCTTCTGTGCGACGTCAGCAATGTCTTCGTCACAGGGCACAACATGAACTTCGATCCGCACGCCTATCTCGAGGCGTTCCCGGCAGGCACGGTCGATGAGGTGCACCTCGGTGGCTTTACTCCCGAAGACGACGAAGCGACACCGGGAGCGACGGTCCTCATCGACACGCACGCCACGGCGGTTGCCGGGCCGGTGTGGCCGCTCTATGCGAAAACGCTCGAGTTATTCGGCCGCACGCCGACGCTAATCGAGTGGGACAACGACCTTCCGGTGTTGCGAGACCTCGTCGCGGAGGCCCACGAGGCCGACGCGATCGGTCACATCTGCGAGGGGGTCCATGCAGACCGCTGACGTCCAGCGCCGGTTCATGCACGCCATGGTCTCTGGCGAGCCGCCGTGGGCGTGGGACGCCACGCTGGCTGGTGGTGCCTGTCCGGCCCGGCGGCTCGCGATCCATGTCCGGCACTACCGGTCGAGTCTGACGCGCGCGATCGTTGAGCGATTCCCGGCGACGGTCTGGCTGACCGGGTCGGCGTTCGTCGCTGGGGCCGCGACGGCGTTCGTGCAGGGGCATCCTCCCGAGCGTCCATGCATCGCGGAATACGGCGAGCGTTTTCCCCGCTCCCTGGCCAGGATGCCGGCCGCGTCGGCGCTGCCGTACCTCGAGCAGTTCGCGACGATCGACTGGCATCTCGGTCGTTTGGCGATCGCGACCGACGAGCCGGCCGTGACGTCGCTCGACGACTGTGGTCCCGATTGCATCGTTGATGTTCGGTTGCGCCTGCAAACGGGTCTGGCCTATCTGGCGGTCGATTGGTCGCTCGACGAGCTCTTCGCGTTCTATCTCTCCGGCGACCCGCCGGACCAGTACGAGATTCGCCGCGAGCGCACTCTTCTGGAACTGCGCGGATCTCGAGGTGACCTGTCGATCCAGCGACTGAGCGGCGACGCGTTCACCTTTCGATCCGCTCTGCACGCCGGCATCCCGCTTGGTGAGGCGGAGACAGCCGCGCTGGCGATACACGACAAGTTTGACCTGGCCTCGGCCACCATCGCTCTGATGTCGGAGCGGTTGATTATCGCTGTTGAGCCGCACTGATGATGACTTGGTATGCCACGTTTGAACGGCTGCGCAGGCGGCTCGAATGGTTTCCGGTGTCCCTGATCCTGCTTGCGGGACGCATCGGCGTCGGCGCCACGTTTTTCAAAGCCGGCCTGCTGAAGTACCGATCGTGGGAGTTGACCGTGAAGCTGTTCGAGGACGAATATCGCGTGCCGCTGCTGGATCCGGAGGTCGCCGCGCGAATCGCCATGGTGCAGGAGTTGACGATCCCGATTCTGCTGTTCGCCGGACTGGCAACGCGCATCGCCACTCTGCCATTGCTCGGAATGATCGCCGTCATCCAGACGTTCGTCTATCCCAACGCGTACAATGACCACCTCGTCTGGGGGGCCATTCTCGTGCTGGTGCTGACGCGCGGGCCGGGCGTGTTTTCGCTTGACTACATCATCGAGCGCGTGGTTCAACGCACGGTGGGCGCCACGAGTGACGGAGGTATATGCGAGTAGTGCTCCTTCTTGCCTCTCTCGCCGTGCTGGCGGTCCTTCCGCTCCAGGCGCAGGCACCGCGCGCGCGCGTTGACGTTGCCAGGCTCGGACCTCAGATCGGCGATCGCGTCCCCGACTTCACGCTGCGCGATCAAACCGGAACGGAGCGGACGCTCGAGTCGATCATGGGAAGCCGCGGAGCGATGCTGGTGTTCGTTCGCTCAGCCGACTGGTGCCCGTTCTGCCGGACTCAGCTTGTGGAGCTGCAACGTCGCGTTGAAGAGCTCCGCACGCGCGGTATCGGACTCGCCGCAATCAGCTACGACTCGCAGGAGATCCTCGCCGACTTCGCCAGGCGCCACCGAATCACGTACACACTTCTGTCCGACGTCGGCTCTGCCACGATCAAGCGCTACGGAATCGTGAATACGGTGATCGAGGAGGCGTTGGGTCCCAACGGCAAGGATCCCGCCGTGCTCGCCGACCTGGCTCGGTACGTCACGGTGACACAGGCCGCAGAACGTTACCGCGGTATTCCGTTTCCCGGCACGTTCATGCTCGATCGGCGGGGCCGAGTGACCGCGCGCTTCTTCGAGGATTACTACTGGGAGCGCAATACCGTGTCCAACGTCATGCTGCGTGTCGGTGGCGGGAGTGCGCCGGTGGATGCCATCCGCGCCTCAACCCAGCACCTGGACCTCACGGCCTACCCGAGCGATGCGACGGCGGCGCTCGGCAACCGCTTTTCGCTGGTGGTCGACGTTACGCCGAAGCGCGGCATGCACGTGTACGCCCCAGGCGCGACCTGGTATCGCGTCGTGACCCTGAATATCGACGCCCGGCCCCATCTGCGGACGACGCCTGCCAGCTATCCTCCGTCGGAGATCTACCACTTCAAGCCGTTGAACGAGCGCGTGCCAGTGTATAAACGGCCGTTCACGCTCCGCGTCGAGGTGGTGCCGGAAGCAACCGCGGAAGCGCGCAAAGCGCTCTCCGGCAAGACCGAATTGGCGATCACCGGCAGCCTGGACTATCAGGCCTGCGATGACAGGATCTGTTACAACCCCGTGTCGCTTCCGCTTTCGTGGAAGATCGTGATGCAGGCGAACGTCGCCGGCGCAGCTCCGGCTCAATCGGCTCGTTAGGGATGCACGAACCGCCCAGCCCGGCTTCACCGTAAACGTCCAGCGTTGACGATTGGTGATTCGCTGGCGCATGACGTGATCACGCCGCTACTGGAGCGAGCGCGACGTGGTCTGCCACTTCGAGTCGCCGCAGATTCCGCAGTTGGGACCGGCGAAGTAGCCTTTGCCTTTCGCGCTGCTGTCGTTCATCAGCTGCCACTTCAGCCAGGCGACGGCGGCAACGCCGAACGGCCCCCCATTGTCTTCGTTGTACGTCCCGCCATGTCCGACGGACGGATACACACCGTAGAACACCGGTATCCTCGCCGGCATCGTCTCGAAATCGCGCTTGCCGTTTGCATACGCGATGTCTTTCTCGCCCCCGGTGACAATGATCACGGACGAGTGCAGGCCGGCGAAGATCTTCTCGTCTGGCTGGATGAGCCCGCTGTTCCAGATACCAACCGTCGCGATGCGTGGATCGGCGGACGCGCCATACGACATCAGTCCGCCGCACGACATGCCCATCGCCGCCACGCGGTTGGTCTCGACCTTCTGGTAGAAGCGGCTCGCCGGGTCGTTGCCTTCCTTCGCGATCCAGTCGAGCGCCTGAATCAACGCGGACCCGTCGGTCATGTTGCCGCGTCCCGCACCGCCGCCCCCCGCGCGTGGACCCGCACCGGGAGCGCCACCTGCCCGTGGTCCGGGCGCCGCACCTGCCGCCGGTGGAGCCGCTCCACCTGCGCCTGGCGCCGGCGCACCACCTGCACCTGGCGCAGCGCCGCCGCCGGGTGCGGTTCTTGCCACCGGAGGACCGTCGGCGATCACCACCACGCCGTGCGATGCGATCTCGTTCAGGAATTCGGGGAACTGCAAGCCGTCTTTTGCGCAGCCGCCCTCGCCCCACACCATCACCGGATGTTTCGACGCTCCAAGCGTCGCCGGACGATAGATCGTGTGTGTGGCAAGCGCCTGATCGTGCTCGATGACGACGGCATGCGGTCCGGTCGGCGGGGCCCCCCGCAGGTTGGCCGTCACCGGACGAATACGTGCGGTGGCGTCGGCCGGTGGAGCTGCGTTCTGCGCGGCGACGGAGCCGAAGCCGAGACCGGTGCCCGCGACAAGGGCCGCTGCAACTGCGAGCCCGCTCATCTGTCTGACTGCCATGTTGCTGTCTCCTCGATATATGGTTGAGTATTCCCTACTTCAGGCCCTTCGCGTCAGCATCCACGCTGCGCGCCCAGTCACCAATCAACGTGCGAAGACGGCGAACGATATCCGGTCGCTGCGCGGTGCGATCGTGGCGCTCGCCAATGTCATCGCGCAGGTTGTAGAGCAGCAGGTGGTTTGCATCGACGACCAGCTTCCAGTCGCCCTGACGCACCGCCTGCTGCGTGCGGTTCGAACCGGGGGCCGACCGCCAGAAGAACGTCCGCTCCCGTTTCGGCACGCGACCCTCGAGGATTGGAAAGAGGTTCATCCCCTCGTAGTTCGCCGGGACATCGACGCCTGCGGCCGCGAGGATCGACGCGCTCCAGTCGAAGGTAATCGCCGCCTGATCCGAAACGCTGCCGGCGCGAATGCGCCCTGGCCACTTGACGATCGCCGGCACGCGGATGCCGCCTTCCCAGACGGTCCACTTCCGGTTGAAGAGCGGCCCATTGTTCGACAGCCATTCGCCGCCGTTGTCGTTCGTGAAAACGACGATCGTGTTGTCGGCGAGGCCCAGTCGCGCCACGGTCTGCAGAATCCGGCCGACGCCGCTGTCGGCGGCTTCGAGCATCGACGCGTAATCGGCTCGCGTCGGCGGATTCTCGGCGTTCGCCAGCACGTGCGCGCCGCTGCCGGGCGCCGGTGACGGCTTATCGGGCCGGTTGTACGGCCAGTGCGGCGCGTTGTAGGCAACGTCGAGAAAAAATGGCTGGCGGGCTGCCGCGCTCTGCTCGACGAACTGAATGGAACGCTCGGTGATGAGCGTGGTCAGGTACTGACCAGTCATCGAGATCTTCGTCTCGTTCTCCCACAGATCCTCTGACCCCGGGCCGCGGTTGTGATGCCAGTAGTCCACGTGGCTGCCCATCAGGCCGAAGAACTGATCGAAGCCGTGTGCGCGCGGTCCACCGTTCTTCGCCGCCCCCGTCACGCTGCCACCCAGGTGCCACTTGCCGATCAGCGCGGTCTGGTAGCCGGCGTTCTTCAACAACTGCGGCAGCGACGATCCGCTGACGGCAAGGCCGCGTGTTCCCTCGGGGCCGAGTGCCGTCTCAATCGCGCCGCGCTGCGGATATCGGCCGCTGATGAGCGCTGCGCGCGTCGGGCTGCACAGCACGCCATTAGCGTATGCGTCGGTCAGGCGCACACCGTCCCTTGCAAGTCGATCGAGGTTCGGGGTCTTGATGTCCTTGCCGCCGTAGCTGCCAAGATCCGCGTACCCCATGTCGTCCGTCATGATCAGGATCACGTTGGGGCGTGACGACGCGGCTGACGGAGTCCGCTGCTGCGAGCGACTGTCCCCCACTGCGAGCGCCAGCAGGATGCATACGCCCAGCAGGGCGCCGAACAGTCGCGATCGCGTCACCGAAGCTTCCTCGCGACCAGCCATTCGAGCAGGCGGTCGCTCCAGGAATCGACCGGCAACCCGCGCTTCGTCATGCCGAAGCCGGCGCTGACCTGGTCATACACGTGAATCTCTGCGGGCTTCCCCGCCGCCTTCCACGCGGCGAAGAGCGCGAGGCAGCCATTCGTCACGTTGAAGTGGGTTGAGCCGACGGCAATGAACAGCGGCGGCGCGTGCGCGGGCACGTGGACGTCCTGCAGCGACGGCCCGTAGAGCGAAACGAGGAAATCCGGCGAGGCGTCGGTTCGCTCGGCCAGCGCGGTGCCGACCGCGATGCCGCCACCCGCAGAAAAGCCCATGATGCCGAGACGCGCTGGGTCGATCCGCCACGCGACCGCGTTCCGCCGCGCGAGGCGCAGCGCCTGTTGCGCATCGGCAATTCCCATCTGCAACACTTCCCGCAGACCCGGATCATCGGGCTCAGGGTTCGCATTACCGTTGCGAATGTCGAGTTCCTTCCGCGGTGCCGCCGCAACGCCTCCCGGTGGCGCCGCGCCACGCCCGCGACCGCTACCCGGCATCGACTGCAGCGTCCGGTACTTCAACACCAGCGCCGCAATGCCTTTGGAGTTCAGCCACTGCGCGACCTTGACGCCTTCGTTATCCCACCCGAGGACGCGCAGCGCTCCCCCGGGAGCCACGACGACGGCGGTTCCGGTGGCGCTGGCGGGCAAAGGGAGGAACACGGACACCGACGGATCGCTCACGTTGCTGATGGTCCGGTCGCCAGCCGGTGACGTGGTGGTGGCTTCGGGCACCGTCCAGCTCTCCGATCCCGGAGCTTTGCCGGGCCACAGACGGATCACCTCGGGCGTCTGCGCGATGACCTCACTGGCGATCGCCAGCAGTCCAACGGCGATGACGGTGCGACGCAGCACGGATCCTTACCGCATGCCTTTCTTCTCGACGGCCCACAGCGGATCGGCGCACAGCCGGCAGTCGGCACCGGCGAACCACTTCGCGGCTTCCGCACTGCCCTTCAACTGGTAGTCCAACCACGCCACGGCAACCTCGCCGAACCAGCCACCACCGGGCTGGCGATATGTTCCGCCGTGACCGACGTTCAGGTTGGCCTTGAACACGGGCACCTTCGAGATGCGCGCGAAGTCGTCCTCGGCATTCGGGTACGCGACATCGGAGGGACCGCCGATGATGTAGGCCGCCGGCCCGTGCAGACGGTTCAGGCTGTCCTTGTTGCCGGCGCTCTGCTTCAACGCCGGCGACGACGATCCGGGAGGCAGTGCCCCGCTGTTCATCACGACCGTCGTCGTGACGCGCGGGTCGTGCGACACGGCAAGCGCCTGCAGGCCGCCACACGACTGACCCATCACGGCAATCCGGTTCGTGTCGAGCCTGTTGTAGAAGCGGCTCGACCGGTCCGCGTTCTGCTTCACTGCCCAGTCGATAGCGTCGAGCAGGAGCTGATCGTCGATGGTCGGTGTTGACGGCTGTCCCTGCGGCGGAGTCTTCGGGCCGACCGAGATCGCGAGATAACCATGCGATGCGATCTGCGTGAGGAACACCGAAAACGCGGAGCCGTTCCGCGCACACGCGCCGTTGCCCCACGAGACAATCGGCAGCCGATGCGATGGCCCGAATGCGGCAAGGTTCGCCGGGTGATACGCCGTATGTGTCGCCAGCGTCGGATAGGACTCGGCGGTCACATCGTGTGGACCTGGCGCAACCGCTCGCGGCGGCGGCGCGGGCGCCTGCCCCTGCCGATTGAAGAACTCGAAGATCCGTGGCCACACCATTGGCACCATGCTTCCGTGGTTGCCATCGACCTCGAGGTATTCGAACGCAAAGCCGCCCTCGCGCATGTAGCGCGCCATCACACGGCTGCCTTCGAGCGACGGCGTGGCGCCGGTGCCCTCGGTCATGAAGATCGGCAGACGCTTGATGCGATCGAAGGGATACGTCGCCTGGTCGACGAACGGCCCGGACATCGGCGCCACCCCGCGCCATCGTTCCGGGTACCTGGCGGCGAGATGCCACGCACCGCCGCTGCCCATCGAGTGGCCGGCCAGATACGTGCGCGAGCGATCCGCGCCGTACTCCTCCGTCACCATTTCCAGGACGGTCATCACCTCGAGCTCGCTGAGGTTCAGCTCACGTTGGCGCACGGGGGTCACTGCGGCGCGCTGCGACGCTGCAGCCGCCGATTGTCCGAACACTGCCGGCAGCCGGAGAGGATTGCCGTACGCGCCCATCGGCGTGAACCCGATGGGCGACACGACGATGTAGCGGTGCTGTTCGGCGAGCTTCATCAGCAGGCCATCGGCCTGATCGAGATACGTGCCCTCGTTCGCGCCGGCACCGTGCAGCATCAGGACGATCGGCAGCGACGCCTTTCCGTCCCACGTCTTCGGAACGTAGATGCGGTACGGCAACTGCTGACCGGTGGGCGTGAAGGCGTATTGCCGGCGCTGATCTCCGGTTCCGCGCGTTGCCGGTGCCTGGGCCGAGACGGTGAAGCTCAACATCAGCACCGCGGACACGCTCGTCACAAACAGCCGTTTCATGTGTGTGCCTCTCCTCGCGTCATCCGGTACAGCACGGCAATGAGAACCAGCGTGATGACGTCGGCGATGGCCACCATGTAGAAGCCAGCCGCAAACGAACCCGTCCGATCACGCAGAATGCCGAGCATCTGGGGGCCGAAGTATCCGAACAGACCCGCGCCGAGGCTCACGACGCCCATCGCATGGCCCGCCTCGCGGCGCGGCATCACGCTGCCGGCCAGGCCGTAGAGCTGATTTGCGGCGGTGAAGCCAAACCCAATCACGGCGGCCGTCGCCACGCGGAACGTGAGCAGGTTCTCCATCGCCATCGAGGCAGACGCCCCAGCCAGCAGGACGAATACTCCACCCAGGACGATCAGCTTGTTCAAGCGATCCGCCAGCAGTCCCACGCCAAGGTTGACCACGATCGCGGTGAGATACCCGGTGCTGATGATGAGACCTGCCGCCTTCGCGTCGAGGCCATACAACGCCTTCGCCACGCTCGGGACGAAGTACGTCACGGTGAACTGGCCAAAGCCGCCAAGGCCGACGATAAGTGCAAGCATCCAGACCACAGGCGAGACGAAGGCGCTCCGGCGGTCGGCGTCGTGCGTCAGATGCGGGTCGACGGTCGGCGTGTCGTCCGACGTGGGGCGGTAGAACAGCGAGAAGACCGCCGCGCCAAGCACCGCCATCGCGGCATAGCCGAGGATCGCGAAACGCCAGCCGAACTCGCCGACCAGCACACCGCCGAGCGGAGCCCCGACAACCGACGCGAGCGCCGAGGTCGCGCCGAGCACGCCCATCGTCCGCCCACGCAGTGAGGCGGGCGCGGTCAGCGCGACGGCGATGAGCACACTGACGAATGCGAAGCGGTAACCGAAGATCGTCAGGCCACGGAACGTGATCGCGGACTCGAAGCTCCAGGCCTCGCCCAGCAGCACGCTTCCGGCGGCCACGCCCAGCAGGCCGATACCAAGCACGCGCTTCTCACCGAAACGGCGTGCGCTAACGCCCGCAGGCACGCTGAGCAGCATCGCCAGCAAGCCATAGAGTCCGGTGAACAATCCGAGCTGCGTGTAGCTCATGCCGAACTCCTGCTGAATCGACGGCAGGAGCGGCGAAAACCCGAGGTTCGACAACTGCAGCGCGAACATGGCGATGAGGGTCGCGCCGAATGGCAGCAGCCATCCGGCCGGCGCCGCACGCATCACCAGGGTCGTCACTGCAACACCCGCGCATCGAGGAACGAGCGGACAGCAGCGCGCGCCGCCTCGGCATTCCACTCACGGGCATCAACGACATCGGCTTCGATTGGCAGCACCGGAATCCCCGCGTCTTCGAGGGCGCGCTCAATGAAGAGACGGCCGGTGGCTGCCGGCTTCATGCTCCACGGCCGGAGGACCAGCGCACCGTTTATCCGATGCTGGCGCGCCTGGTGGACGAGCCACTCGGCAGCCCAGGGCGGGTTGTGCAGGTACTCGTTGAAGCTGGCCGTTCGGCTCGCCAGCGCTGCCATCGGATCGTCGAGGCCGTAGCGAATGTAGCCGTCCGGTCCGAACGCGAGGTACATCGACCAGACGAACACAGCCCGGTGCGACGATTCGAACGCGGTGTAGAAGCCGGTGTCGTGCCACAGGCCTGCGCCGACCCACATCAAGCGCGCGCGTTCGCCCGGACACGCCGCGACGCCTGCGTCCACGCGCTGCTGCACTTCGTCGCGGAAGGCGCGCGCGTGCGCGATTGCCCAGTCGCTGCCCCGCACCCACTGCGTCGCCATGACGTTCGTGATCTGCTCCGTCATTCGCACGGGGCACTCCGGAGCAGTGGCAATCAGTCCCCGTACCTCGTCGAACACTTCTTCCTGCTGATTCACCAGCGCCAACCGATCGCGTAGTGCGTTGCGGTCGAATGCGCGGCCACTGATCGCCTCGAGACGTTCGATCAGCGACTCGAGAGTCGACACCAGGAACGCGAGGCGATGCGGTTCGACGAGCTCCCGCCACTGTCGCCTGCCGAGTTCCCACCAGCGTTCCGGCAGCTCGCCGGCGCCGGGATGATCGATCTCGAAGAGCTCGGCCCCGAATGCGTCGGCCCACAATTCGAAGACGCGATGAATGCAATCGCAGGTGAGCCGGGCGCACAGAAGGCGGGGTGTCGGCAGACCGCCCCACGGCGGTTCTCCCGCATAGGCGTAACGCGTCGACGCGAAGCCGAGACTGCAGTAGCGGCACAGGCCGCCGTGAAGACCATCGGCATCCATCGCGCCCAGAAACCGCGGCGCCTGACGCTTGGCAGCGATGATCGACGCCCACCACTGATTACTGACCGCCGGAATCTCGAGGAGATCGAACAGCTCGAACGGCACGTCCGCCTGCAGCAGCGCATACGGCTGGCGTTCGTCGAACACGCGGCGGCGCAGATCGGCAAACCACTGCTTCTGGAACGCCGATGCGGCCGTTGTGGTGTCGAGCTGCTTGTCAGCCATGCCGAGCCTCCTGCAGCGTGGAGGCAGCGGACACCACGCCCTCGAGCTGTGCGTGCTCGATCGGCGTCAGCGCCTGATACTGATCGCTGCGCAGACACACATGCGGAATGCCGCGCGCCTGCAGCATGTCGCGCAGTGCCGGATAGTCCCAGCCGAACACGGCGTCCTCCGGGGGCAGCGACACGACAACCGCGTCCACGTCGTCGAGCATCCGCTCCGTCCAGCGCCGGAACGACGCGGCGGGGGTGCGCGCACCCACGGCGTCGGCTCGATATTTGTCCGCGACGGCGCGAACCGGATCATCGTCAACGCGCACGTCCTCTCCGGCTGCACCGCTTCCCCACGGTCCGATTTCCGCGACCACGATGGCGCCGTGCGATTCGATCGCCTGGTGCAGCTCGGGGCCGTCAACTGGAACGCCAGTGAGCAGCACGCGTGGGCCACTGAGAGCGGGGCGCTTCGCGAATGCGCGTGCCGCGCCGTTCACCGCCGCCACATACCGCTCCGGCTCCAGCTCCCAGAACGCGGCCAGCAATGGAAACAATTCGGTTCCGGTGACGCGCGGAACGATGCGGCGGAAGGCGTCGAGTCGTCTCGCCGCTGAGCGCGCCTCGTTCGCTCGAGCGATCTCCTGGTGGAGCTCGTCGGCAGACGGTTTTCGGCCCGACACCGACGCAAGCTCGTCGAGCAGGGCGTGCGTACGCGCCGCGTCGTAGCCGCCGATCTGAATGCCACCCGACTGCAACAAGTCGAACAAGATGACCGGAGGAAGTGCGGACGTCACTCCCCTGCGCACGAACTCACGTAGATAGAGGAAGCACTTGTAGTCGGTATCCGACGTGCGAGGGATCACGATTCGCGCGGCATCTGAGAGCCGGCCTATCAGCGCGCCCTCGACCAGGTGCCGCAGTCGTCGCGGAAAGACGTCTGGCTCGAGATGCTGGTCTGCTCTTGGCGTCGGACCGGAAGCTCCCCGAGCGAACACAGCGCGGAAGCCGGCGGCGCGGATGATCTCGACTGGAACCGAGGGCCACGACGCGACGATGAAAGGCTCCTTCACACGCGTTCTCAGATCACGCCCGCCGCGTGCAGCTTTTCGACACCGGCCGCACCGTATCCGAGCCATTCGCCGTACACGAGCGCGTTATCCTGACCGACGGACGGCGCAGGACGGAGGCATGCCTGCTGTGCGTCGGAGAACATGATCGGGACGCCCATGCCGACGACATCGGCGACGCGTCCGAACTCCGGGTGTTCGAGCGGCACCGTTTCACCGCGTGCCTGGACTCTCGGATCGCGAACGGCCTCACGCGGTGACCGCACGTCCGCCGACGGCACGTTGTGCCGTTCGAGCAGCGGCAGGAGCTCGGCCGTCGGCAGCGTGCGCGTGAACGCCTCGATGTGCGCGGTCATTTCGTCTACGTGCGCGACGCGGGCATCACGGGTCGCAAACCGCGGGTCGGCTTCGAACTCCGGGTGGCCAATGGCGGCGAACACGCCACGGGCGAACTGCTCCGTCGGCGCGCAGATCGCCACGTGTCCGTCGGCCGACTCGTAGATGCCGAACGGCGTCAGGCGCGGAACGATGCGACCAGTGCGTTGCGGCATCCCGCACGCTTCGAGCAGATCGAATGGTTCCGCGGCAACCAGCGACGTCAGCACGCCGAGCATCGAGACATCCACGTGCTGTCCGATGCCGCTGGCTTCGCGCTGGCGAAGCGCCGCCAGAATGCCGACGACGCCGAAGACCGGCGCAACCAGGTCCGCCATCGGTACTCCGACGCGGACGGGCGGATCCTCCGGGCTCCCGGACGTCATCATCAGCCCGCTCAGTGCCTGGATGATGTTGTCCATCGCCTTACCTGTCCCCGGGGCCTGCGTCGCACCGAAACCGGTCACGGAGCAGTAGATCACGCGCGGGTTGATCGAACGCGCGAACGAATAGCCCACGCCCAGCCGCTCGAGCGTTCCCGCGCTGAAGTTCTCGACGACGATGTCGGCCTGGCGCAGGAGGTCGGTAAACACGTCACGGGATCCCGGCTGCTTCAGGTTGAGCGTGACCGCGTATTTACCGCGAAGCCGGTTCAGTGCAGACACCGAGACATCGTCTGGCCGCGTGCGGCCGAGCGAGACGCCGTCACGCCCGAGGTACGGCGGGTTCTGGCGGCACGGATCCGGCGACTCGGGATTCTCGATCTTGATGACGCGCGCCCCGAGGCCGGCGAGCAGAAACGTGGCAAACGGGCCAGCGAGCGCCAGCGTGAGATCCAGGACCGTGAGTCCCGCCAGCGGGCCACCTGTCGACGTGTTATCGCTGGGCACGGGCGAAGGGAGTGTAGCGGCCGCCGCCGGACACGGCTAAGACTTTCTCCGCCCGCCGGTGAGACGTCGGACGTCTTTCCTGTGCGACACCGACTGGCGGACGAGATCGACAAAGGCGCGCACGAGCGGCGACGCGTTCCCGGCCTTCCACGCGAGGACGATTGAAATCGTTGGGAGCGGTTCGTACGCCAGCGGCTTGAGAACGACGCCGGGAGGCAATAAGGCGCCAACCGAGTCGGGCAGCAGCGCAAATCCCAGACCCTCCTGCACCAATTGCAGGTGGCCCAGCACGTTGTCGGCGCTCGAGACGGCCTGCATCCGGATATGCGCCTGCCGGTACAGCGCGGCAATGGCGTCGTGCAGCGCGGGAGCGAGCGCCCTTTCCATCGTGATGCACGGAAGGTCGTTGAGGAGGTGGACGGGGATGCGCTTTCGCCGTGCCAGCGCGTGGTGCGCGGGGAGCACGACGACGATCTCCTCGTGCAGCAGATCGACGATCTCCAGTCCGTCCGCGTCGAGCGGCCCGCGCAGGAACGCGACGTCGAGAGCGCCCGTACGCAGGCCGGTAACCGGTTCGACCGCGTACTTACTGTGCAGGATCAGCCTCAGGTGCGGCAGATGCGTGGCCACCAGCGGACGCAGGACGGGGAGGATTCGAACATCGGCGGCTGGAAACGTCCCGACTGACAGATCACCTGCACGTCCCCCGGCGGCCTGCTTCGCCAGCCGTCCCGCATGATCGATGCGTCCGAGAATGTCTTTCGTCTCGCGCAGGAACACCCGCCCGGCGTCCGTCAGCGCCACGTGATGGCGGCTGCGATCGAGCAGCGCGACGCCAACTTCCGCTTCGAGCTGCCGGATCTGCTGGCTCAGAGAGGGTTGCGAGGTGTTGAGACGCGTGGCGGCACGTGTGAAGTTCAGCTCGTCGGCCACCGCCACGAAGTACCGCAGATGACGCAGTTCCACCACGCCAAGGCTAGACGCGGAGGCGACGAATGGCAACCGCGACGACCAGCCGGTGAGTCGTAAGACGTCTCACGACCGCGCAAAGCCCGCTATGGACGGCGTCGCTCGAGAGCGACCCGCGAGCAACCGTCCAGGACATCCAGAAACATCTGGTAGGAAGCGGCTCCGACAACGAACGGATTCGGGTCCGTACGGCCGCGCGCGCCGAGCCGGCTGATCCACTCCTGAAACGGCACCATCAGCGGGTGATTCTGCAGCCACGCGTCAACGCCTGCGGCTCGAGTGGCCTCCTTGAATCGCGCCACTGAACCGATAAACGTGCCCATCGCATCGTCGCTGAGAAGCCCCGGCGTGAGCCACGAGCCGCCAAAAAGTGCGGCGACGTGCTTCTGGCCCCGATCCATGACAGGAAAGATGAAACCCATCGACCCCGGCGTGTGTCCCGGAACAGAGACGACGCGTACCGTGACGTCGCCGAGCGTGATTGCGCTCGCTTCTTCCAGATTGGCGTCGCGCTTTGGCGGCGCGGCGGCGGCAGCCGGCCCAGGGCCGCGTCCGCGGGCAGGTGCCTCCATCAGATCCCAATCCGGCGGCGACACATAGACGCGCGACCCAAAGCGCTGCTGGAAATAGCCGGCACCGCCAAAGTGATCGGCATGGCCGTGTGCCACGAGAATGATCTTCACCTGTGCGGGGTCGAGTCCGAGCCGCGCGAAACCTGGCAGCAGCCGTGATTCGAGCTCGTTCGGCGACAGCGCGTCGATCATGATCAGACCCGCCGACGTCTGAATCACGTAGGCCACGGTTCCGGTACTTCCGATCGCGTAGACGTTGTCGAAGAGCCGGACGGGCTCAATGACCGGATCGTCAGCGCGATTGGCGCGTGGCGCCTCACACCAGAACCGCACAGTGTCCGCCCATGGTGCTCCGGCGGCTGCTTTCAACGCGGCGATGCGCTGGACGACCGCCGCGGTGTCTGGTTTTGCCGCCGGCGCAGCCGGCTGCTGCGCGCGCAGACTGGCCATGGCGAGGATGACGACAATGGGCGCAATCGAAAGGATGCGCATGCTCAGCGTCTATTTGCGAATAGTCCTGTAAATGGCCTCGACGAACATGTCCGTCGTCCACGGTCCCGTCAGCGCGCCGTATCGCGTGTCGTAGTCGGCTGTCGGACGTGCGGCTTTGACCTGCTCGAGAGTGGCACCCGTGCGAACGAGCGCCCTGATCCGATCCCGCACGATCACCACCATGTCCCGGTACTCGACTACTTCGTGCTCGTCAGACAGGTAGCCGTGGCCCGGGACGACAAGCGTACCGCCCTGTCCCTGATGCGCGAACACCGTCTTCGCGAGGATGTCGTTGAGGGCTCGAATCTCGCCATCGACGGTTCCTCCGTTCGCAACGTCGATGAACGGAAATCGCGTGGTCGTGAACACGTTGCCGGCGACGATGACATCGGCGCGGCGGAAGTGCACGAAGCTGTCGCCGTCGGTCACCGCGTTTGGCGCCCAGAAGAGCTCGACGGCGTCGCCGTTGTGGAACGTGCGGCGCCGTTCTTCGAGAAAGGTGTCCGTCGGGATTGCGTCGGCGGGCGCCTTCACGTCGTTCATTCGGTTGGCGACGTTCTGGTGACTCATGATCGTCGCCCCGATGCCGGCCCCCGGGAACTGAAGCGAGAAGAAGGTCCCGCGAACGCTGGGATCGGCACCCGACGTGCGGAGCTTCAGATTGCCGCCTGTCCGGTCCGCATGGAAACTGGTATTGGCGATGAACTGAATCGGGCGCTGGCTCAGTCGGCCGATGGCCGCAATCGTCTTATCCGCAAGACGACCGATCCCTGTATCAACCACGAACGGTCCTTCGTCACCCACCTGCACGACGATGTTGCCGCCATCGCCAACGAGCATGTACACGTTGTCTCGGACGCGCAGCACGTGAACCTCGCCGTCCGTGGGCTCGGGATTGACGGCCACGCTCGAGACTCGCGCGCCGGCGACCGGCCGCTCGAGAGCCGGGTCGTTCCGCGCCGGGGCTGACGCGAACGCTGGATAGATCGTTGCGCCGCCACCGAGGTGACCGCTCACCGCGGTCGGATGTTTCTTGCGGTACTCCGCGACGCCCGGATTCTGGCCGAACAGATAGCTCGGAACGTTGTCCGCTGCGCGATCGAGAACCTGCTCGCCATCGTCGCAGGGAAACAGCCAGTTCTGATGGTCGACCGGCTGACGTGCGTAGTCGGTGGTCCGGACCAGTGGCTCCTCGAGATACACCGGATCGGTCACGACCACGGTATGCGTCAGATGATCGCCGCGCCGGACAAAGAACTCCTGGAGCGTCGCCTGATCGCTTTCGGGAACCCCGTTCCGCGTGAACCAGCCCTGCTTCAGGTGCGTGGTACGTACCGCCAGCGCGGTGCCGACGAAACGGCCGGTGGAGAATCCCATCCAGGAATGAGGAGCGTACGTGGGCGGATGTGGCCGACCGTCCATCCAGATGGTTCGTTTCCCTTCGAACGTCTGGCTGAACCAGTGAATGGCGACCAGCTGGTGCGTGTGCGGGTCGCGTTCCTCCCACGCCCGCGAGTTGCCGAGCGCGCGCATCTGATACGGCGCGACGTAGCCGTCGCACTGATGATGGCGCAGCGTGAGCCGCGACGGATCGTATGACAGCGCGAAGAGGCGGCCGGCCTCGTTGAGCGGCAGCCCGCTGTAGTCGGCCATCTCAGGACCGGCCCCTCGCTCCGTGGAGTCCTCATGGAGCGCGGGCGTCCAGTATCCGGACAAGTCAATCGCGGGCGACGGAGCCTGTGCGGCTGGTGCGGCGACCGGAGGGGCCTGCCCCAGCGTTCGCGCGCCCGCCAGCAGAACAGCGGCGAGAGCGACGGCCCGTGTTCGACGCGACGTCATGACAGATCCTTCGCCACCGCGGTCATCGTGCCGAGCAGGCCGTCGGGTTCCATCCGGTGGCGTTTGCCTGCCTCTTGAAATGGGTGCTCGTCCAGTAGGGCTGAGAGAGGTAGGTCGGGTCGACGGTCTCGGTCGCCACGACCATGAGCACGTCGCCACCATCGAGGTCGAAACGATCGAAGTACTCGGTGATCACCGCGCTGGCGCTGTACGGCACTCCGTTCTTCCGCAGGTAGCCTGGCTTCATGCCGGTTGTGACGACTTTCAGCGATCCGCCGCTCGATCTGCCGGCACCGAACCCGCCGCCACCGAAGATCGCACCGCTCCCCATTGGCCCTTCCGGCCGATCCCACGACGCACGGGAGACGCCCTGCCAGTCGCCTTCAGTTGCCGGCGCAGCGGTGCCTCCACCAAACGCCAGCGTGCGAACCTGCGATCCAGCCTCGGTCTCGATCTTCAGCGTCCGGTCGTCCTGCCACGTGATGCGAATCCGTCCAGGCAGCCGCATCACACCACCGACTCCATATCCGCGGCACTGCTCGCCAGCCGCTTCGTCACGCGCCGGATCCCACGATGCGGCGATCTTGCGCGCCGCCGGGCTCATCGGAATCGAGGTGTAGTCTCCAGCCGGCGGTGTCACGACTCGATACCGCCAGTCTTCCGTGATGAGAGGAACCCAGTAGCCGGTCAGGTCGATCGGCGCCGCGTTACGCGGGACCTGCGGAACTGGCGGACCGCCTCGCTGGGCAGCGACGGTCGCAATCGACGACGCCAGAACGACACCCGCGAGAAGCGCGCGCATCATGCAGACCTTACGGCCGCGCCGCACCGGGCGGCGCGGCCGCCGGGGCAGGCTGCGCGCCCAGAAGCTCTTCGCCCTTGTCATTGAGGATGCGCATGACCAGCCCCACGTTGCCGCCGGCTCTCGGAGGCGCCACCGTGACAGTAATTGCAGTGCCGGCCTTCAGCGCGTCCATTGCGCGGCGACGGGTCCAGCCAGTGGCAATCAGCTGAGCGGGGTTTGGCAGCAGTTCACCGCTCCAGTGCGTAACCGTCCCCTTGTCGTCTTTCACGTCGAAGTAGATCTGCGCATGTGGGTTCAGATACCGGAACTCTGTGACCGTGGCTGTTGCCGTCCACTGTTTCTCGCGGTCGTACGCCACGAGCGTTCCGTGATGCGCCGATACTGCAGACGCTCCCGCGACCGTCAGCATCGTCGCGACGGCGAACCAACTCACGAACGACCGGATCATCGGCGTCCTCCTGTCTCGGCGGGCTTTCCCGTGCCTGCTGGATCGCGGATCAGTCGATTGAATTCCAGTTCGTTGGCCGGCGCGCAGAGGTCTTCCAGAAGCCCGGTCCACCCTGACGACTGGATGAACGTCTTCGGCAGGAGGTGCATCCGTTTCGTTTCGCTGGTCCATGGCTTGGCGTAATACTTCGGGTCCGTCACCGTCATCGTCAGCTCGATCGTGTCGAAGTTCGTGCGCGTGTACCGTTCGCGCAGCACCATCTCGTCGCTGTGCGGATAGCCGAAATGATCGATCCACGTGCGTTCGTCGTATCCGGTTGACTCGACAACGAGCGTGTTGCCCTCCCAGCGCCCGACCGCGTATCCCCACCAGCGCGGGATATCGACGTCGAGCGGCGAAGGCAACTTCCGGCCGTCCATCCAGATCGTTCGGAGTCCGTAGCCCCACTCAAAGTGCTGGAGGATCCGATCCGGCAGGACCATGAATTCAACTGGGTCCGGGTACAAGAGCGCGCGCGGCATCCCCATCGGATTGCAGGTGCCGTAGGTGTCGTTGCCGAGCGCCGGCGACTGGGCGCGACGCCTGCCAATGTGTTCCTCAGGATGCGCTTGCGCGTCGGCGCTGTCCTTCAGACGTCCGTACGACGGGATGTTGCGATCGAACGCGGCCTGACCGGCGGGCGTGAATACAGGGAACTCGAAGCTGAACCCGCGATCGCCGCAATCGCGACACCGGCCGCCGCCACCGAAACCGTTGCCATTGGGGGTCCAGATTCCCGCCAGGTCGCGCGCGTCGAACGGCATGTTCGAATCGAAGAACTTGGGGTACCCAGGCCCGGCGGCACGGCCGCGGCCCTGGGCTGGCGCGCCTGCGCCCGGAGCAGGTCCGGCGCCGCGCGCCTGCGATGCGGCGTCCGCCGCGGAGACCAGGGCGAATACCGAGGCGAGTGCAATCAGGCGTCGCATGTCCACTCCAACGTTAGTTGACGACCTCGCCAGGACGACGGCCCCACCCGTAGTTGTCTCTGGGGCGCAGGAGAGACAACAGGCGGACGCGTTTGTCCGCCAGATTGCGGCCGGGATTTCCGGAAATGATGACGTGGTCGCCGACCTTCAGCGTGTCTTTGCCCACGCCCTGGGCGCCAAGCTGCCCGGTGCCGCCCCATTCGATGGTGTACCGGGAGATCGACCCGTCCTTCTCCTTGACGGCGAGATGCACAAAGGAATGCGGGTTCCGGTAGAGGAACTGAACGATGTCCCCCTCGACCGTCACCATCTGATCCTCCAGGTACGTCGCGGCGAACGAGTGGTGGGCGGACGATGAGCCGGCAGCCAGGCAGAGCGCCAGCAGGGCCATCGACACGTACTTCATCGGGTGCATGGAGCTCCGATGTTCGGCAGTACTGGCCGCGAGGGCAAATCGTTTGTTTCGATGGGCGGTATCGCGGGCGGCGATGCGGCGACCTGCGCTAGGATCTCGAGCGAATGGACCTGCGTGGATTCGACTTGAATCTCCTGGTGGCACTTGATGCCCTGTTGCGGGAAAGGAGCGTCACCAACGCGGGGCGGCGCGTGCACCTGAGTCAATCCGCCATGAGCGGTGCCCTCGCGCGACTGCGTCACGCCTTCAACGACGAACTGCTCGTCTCTGGACGCGGCGGCATGAGCCTGACCCCATTGGCCGAAACCCTCGTCGAGCCGGTCGCGTCGATCCTCCGTCAGACGCAGGAAACACTCTCCGCACACGTCCGGTTCGACCCGTCATCGTCCGAGCACACCTTCACGATCGCCGCGTCCGACTACGCAACGACCGTGCTGCTGGGCGACGCGCTGCGCGAGGTCAGCGTACAGGCGCCACACGTCACCGTTGTCGTCGCTCCGCTGCGCGACCGGATGGAGGAAGTCGAAGACTCCGACATCGACCTTTACATCCTGCCGCAGGCGATCATTCCGCAGGGGTGGCCGCATGAACTGCTGTTCCACGACACCTTCACCTGCCTGGTCTGGCGGGAGCATTCAGAGGTCGGCGAGCGGCTGACACTGGATCAGTTCACGTCGCTCGGCCATGTCGTGGTCAGCTTCTCGGAAGACCACAAAGCAGGCGGCGACAACCGGCTTGCCCCCTGGGTAGGAGTCGAGCGCAAGGCCGAGGTCGTCGTCTCACATTTCCACGCCCTGCCTGATTTCGTCGTCGGTACGAAGCGAGTGGCCACCATTCAGCTGCGGCTGGCAAGAAGGCTGGCGAGCTCCTATCCCGTTCGCATCGTCGGCGCCCCGGTGCCAATGCCACGGCTCGACGAGGCGATGATGTGGCACCCCCGCTTCGAGCAGGACCCTGCACACGTGTGGCTGCGCGCGCTGCTGCAGCGCATCGCTTCGAACATGCCCGCGGAAACGGCGCCTGACGTCGAGACTCACCGCGCGGCATCGACGGTCCGGCGCGGCTCCTTCGGGCGCCGTCGGGTCTGAACGCGGACGGCAGCGGGGCGGCAGGACGTTACTTCAGTTGTTTCGCGAACCTTTCCCCTTCGGCACAGATCTCATCGATCAGCTCCGTATCCGCCGCGAACTGCTGGCGTAAGGTCACCGACCACGGCTTCGTGTACGCCTTCGGATCGTCCACCGTCACCTCGATCTCGAGATGGCCGAAGTCGGGCCGCCGGATTTGCTCGCGCAGCCTGCCGGCGCTCGTAATCATGCTGCCCGCCCAGTCGAGCCACACGTCGTCGCGAAAGCCGATCGTGTCGATCGCCAGCGTGTCGCCGGACCATGTGGCCGACGAATAGCCCTGCCAGGACGGATTCGGATCCGGCGGCAGCGGCCGGCCATCGGTGAACACCTGACGGTACACACCGTTGTACTCGTTCAGCATCACCAGCAGATCCGGCGTCTGGGCGAACTTCACGTAATGCGGGAGCCCGTACGCGCGGACGAACAGGTCGGGCAGGCAGCGGATGTGCGGGTCGTCGATCGACTGATTGGCGACCCGTTCGTCAACCAGTTTCCTGAGCCACGGCTGGTACGGCAGCCCGCCTGGCATATCTATCCCGATGTGGGTGCTCTGTCTCGAGAAGCTGGCCGTGCGGGGCGGGCATTTCCGCGTCGGAGGAATGAGTTTGACGAGTTCGGCCAGAGGCAGCACGCCACGGATGACGCACGCCGGTTCCGCGGTCATCCACACACCGGACAAGTCCGGTTTGCCGTTCGTCAAGCGTGGCGTCGCCGCCGACAAATCGACTGCTCCGCTCGCTGTACGCGGTGCCCGCGGGCTCGGATACTTGAACCACTGAGCGTCCAGCTGGAGGAACGGCCCAGCGATCGCGATCATCATTACCATGACCAACACCCGTCTCCGGATGCATCGCCAGGCCCACGTGTCGATATACATGCGGCTATTGTGCGACGGGCGCCGGCGCGCCGCGCATCGCCGGATGCGATACGGGGTATCGGCAAACGTGATGGCCGGATTTCGTCCTGGTGGTCAACGATCTGCCGTTAAGCTATGCCGCTGCATTCTGAATTCAGAATTCAGGCGAGCCATTTTCACAGCCGGCTGAAGGAGCCTGCGATGTCCAACCGGATCGTCGTTCTTGTACTGGCAATTGCCTCCGTCCCTCTCGCGATTGGGCTGGCGGGCCAGGGACCCTCTGCCGACGCGCAGCTCGTGAGCCGCGCCGCGAACGCGCTCGGCGGCCGCGATCGTGTGCTGGCGCTGAAAACTCTGCAGATCATCGGCTACGGCGAACTCGCGTACTTCAACGGCGGCGGGAACATCAGCGGCGACCCCGACGCGCCGCAGAAGTGGCAGAAGGTGCTGGAGCACACGCGGACGATCGATTTCGAACACTCGCGCACGCGCGTGCAGCAGCGCTTGAAGATGGATTTCGAGTTCGCCTCGACGGCCGGGCAGCTCGGACTCAATCGGAACAACGAGACGCTCGACGGCGACGTCGCCTACAACATCGGCGGCGGATTCCTGTCAGCTCCACAGACCGGCACGCCGCAGCCACAGCCCGCCGGCGCCGCCGCCGTCCGCCAGCGTCGCGTGGAGATGCTCGCCCATCCGATCACGATTGTGCGAGCGGCGCTGGATCCCACGACAAAGCTGTCGAACCTGCGGAAACAGGGAAACCTGCAGCTCGTCGATGTCACCGTGCGTCAGGGCGACACGCTGACACTGGCGGTCAACGGGGTCTCGAATCTCCCGGCGTGGGTCGCCTATGTCGGGCCGAACACCAACCTTGGGGACGTCACGTATCGGACCGCGTTCACCGGCTACGTGCCCGTCAAGGGCATCCAGCTCCCGACCGGCATCGCCACCACAATCGACTTTCGCAACGTCGTCCAGAGCAAGCTGTACATCGACCGAAACATCGTCGATGCGCCGATCGATGATCTGAGCGCGCCCGCATCACTGCGCCAGGCGAAGCCGCCGGGTCCACCCGCGGCAGGCGGTGCGAACCTGCAGCCGATGAAAGTCGCCGATCACGTGTGGTTCCTGAACGGCAACACGTTCTTCGAATTCGACGACCATTTCGTGATGGTCGAAGCCAACCGTCAGGATGCGGCGCTCCAGGGAATCCTCAAGGCCGTCAATTCACTCGTTCCCGGCAAACGTGTGACGCAGGTGATCCAGACGCACCATCATTTCGATCACAGCGCCGGACTCCGCGCGGCCGTCGCCGCGGGGCTGACGATCATCTCGCGGCGCGGCAACGAGGGCATCTTCCGCGAAATGGTGGCGCGTCCCGCCCGGCTGTTCCCGGACGCCCTCGGAAAGAATCCTCGGCCGCTGAAATTCGTCCCGGTTGACGATCATCTCGAGCTCAAAGACTCGACCAACGAGATCGACATCTACCATATCGTCGGCAACTACCACATGGCCGACGGCGTCATCGTCCACATCCCGGCATCGAACCTGCTCGTCGAAGCGGACCTCACCACGCAGGAGTGGGACTTCAACTGGTGGGGCGACAGCCTGATGAACAACATCGAGTACCGCAAGATCAGAGTCGATACGAATCTGTCCGTGCATGCGCAGAAACCCTATCCGCTGGCGGAAGTGGTGGCGGCCGTCGAGCGTCAGGTGCGCAACACGCAGGCGTTCTGCCGCCGTGCCGCCGAGGGTCAGTTCTTTCAACCGGGCTGCCCGATGCAGTACGACCGGCCGCTGCCGCCGGCTCCGAAATAGCCGGAACGCACACCGCGGCGGGCGTAAGTCGTATGACGTCTCACAACCGCGCGAGGAAAGTCTCTCGTGACGGCTGCCCTTCGCCATAGACTGACGCTCGACGCGCCTGACCCGGGGTCCCCATCGCGCCCGCGCGATGGGGTGGCGTGGCGCGTTCCACGACTACACCGTGACACACATGACACAGACACGCGCGATCGCCGGCCTCCTCGGCGTACTTCTCTCTGTCATCAGCATGGCCGTCGGCGTGGCCGGACAAAGCAACACGCCGGGCGCCGATCTGATCGTGCCGCACGAGTCGTGGTCGTGCGGTCTGCCGGACGGGATACCACGGCCGGAAGGCGGCACGCTGGTGTTCGAGGCCGAGATGACGCTCGATCGCGTCGCTGATATCGGCAGAACGCAGTACGGACGACGGCAGGTGGCGGTCGTGCAGGGAGGGACGCTGACCGGCACACGAGTCAACGGATCGGTCATGACCGGCGCCCTCGATTTCGCGCTGACGCTGGCCACCGGCGTCATCGAGGTCGAACAGATCTATGTGCTGAGAACGAGTGACGGCCGCTACGTCTATCTGCGTGCTGCAGGCACCGGAGCCGATGCGAAGGACGTCAGGCTCGTAATGGACTTCGAAGCGCCGGCGGCGAGCGACGTTGCGTGGCTGAACACCGGCACGTACGTCGGGCGGCGAATGCTGAATGCGGCCGCGCGGACGATGACGCTGCGTGTCTACGAGGTCTCCGGCGCGAAGCCAGGGTCGGGAACAGGGCGAGTCGTGCGAATCACCAAGCCGGCGGGCGTTCCGCCGCAACCGTGGGACTACCGGACGGCTGCGCCGTCGGAAAAGCGGGGCAACCAGTTGATCACTGAAACCGTCACGCTGAGTCCGAGCCAGTCGGTAGGGCCGAGCAAGCGCGGACCTCGCAACATCATTCCGATCACCGGCGGCGAACTGACAGGGCGGATCACCGGCACAGTCCTGCCCGGCGGCGCGGACTATCAGAATCTTTCCCCACCCGCGACGATTGACGCGCGGTATCTGTGGCAGACCGCCGACGGCGAGATCATCATCGTGCGGAACGGCGGCGCGTTCGGCTCGCTCGTGCCGACGTTCGAAGTGCGCGTGGACAGCCCCTATGCGTGGCTCAACACCGGCACTTACCTGAGCTCCAATCCGGAGATGCGGCCGGGCGGCGTCGGCCTCACATTCTTCGACAGCGCGCGCTGAACGACATGACCCGCTGGCTGACAGGCCTCACGTTCGCCGGGTGGATCGCGATATCACTCGCCGCCTCCGCACAAACCGGTTCACGCCCCTGGTGGGCGCCCGGCGAGGCGACGCCGCTGGCGGACTTCGCGACGTACCAGAACGATCGCGGCTCGGTCGGGGTGCTGAACACATCCGGCAGGCTGGAAACGAAGGGGCACCCATTCTTCGAGCCGATCGGCACGAACGGACGCGCATGTGTCACGTGCCATCAACCCGCCGACGGCATGTCGCTTTCCGTGCGCACCGCTCGAGAGCGGTGGGAAGCGACTGGCGGCAAGGACCCGCTGTTTGCTTCGGTGGACGGGATGAACTGCCCTCACCTGCCCCCCGGTGATCCGCGCTCCTATTCGCTGCTGCTCGAGCGCGGCCTGATCCGTGTGGCATTACCCTGGCCGCCCAGGAACTCTGACGGCACTCACATCGATCCGGAGTTCACGGTCGACGTGGTGCGCGATCCCGGCGGGTGCAACACCCATCGCATCTACGGCCTCGAGAGCGCGAACCCCACGATCTCGGTGTACCGCCGCCCGCGCCCCGCCGCCAATACGAGGTACACGACCCATCAGAATTTCGGCGTTGGTCCGTTCATCGCCAAGAGCGGCCTGCCGACGGCGACGGATCCGGATACCGGCAGGCCGACGAGCATGAACCTCATGTCCGACGCGCGTGCGCCGACGCTGGCCGTGCAGGCGCAGGACGCGGCGGAACAGCACCTTCAGCTCAAAGGCCGGCTCACCGCCGCGCAGCTCGCGGGCATCGTCCAATTCGAGCAGCAGGTCTATGTGGCGCAGGTGTCGAGCACCGCCGCCGGCAGCCTGGTCGAGGCCGATGGTCCGCCGGCGTTCGGCCCGCGACAGCTTGCCGCGGGTGATGCGGGCGTCCTTGGCAACAACACGACGCGCTATGTGTTTCCGATGGGCGGGAAATGGGATCGGCTGCCGCGCACCGGCAGTGAGTCGGAGAACGCGCGCAACGCGGCACGCGAATCGATCGCGCGCGGGCACGATGTATTCATGTTCCGCACGTTCTGGATCCGCGACTCGATGCACCTGAACACCGTCGGCCTTGGCAACCCGACCAAACGAACCTGCGCCACCTGCCACGGGATGCACATGACCGGCCTCGATACCGTCAACGGCTGGATGGACATCGGCACCACGAACCTGCCGTGGGCGTCGGAAGTGCCGCTCAATCCGTGGAACGAGGCGAAACCACAGATGCCGCTGTTTCGCGTCACCTGCAAGCCGGACGTGAAACCACATCCCTATCTCGGGCGCGTCATCTACACACAGGACCCCGGACGCGCATTGATCTCCGGACGCTGCAACGACGTCGGCACGATCGTCATGCAGCAGTTCCGCGGGCTGTCCGCCCGCGCGCCGTATTTCTCGAACGGATCGGCGGCGACGCTGCGCGAGCTGGTGGACTTCTACGATCGCCGCTACAACATCGGCTATTCCGACCAGGAGAAACAGGACCTGGTCAACTTCCTGGGGGCGCTCTGATGGTCAGGCGTCACGCGACTCGTGGCAGTGCGCTGCTGGCTGTGTGGCTCGTGTCGATCTCCATCGTCGGCGCTCAGCAGCGCACCAATTTCGTGACCTGCCCGATCGTTCGGGACACGGCGTCGGTTCCGTGCTGGCTCGCCGAGCACAACGGCGAACTGTACTTCCTGACGCTGCAGACCGACGTCAGTGCGCCCGTCAACCCGCCGTCGCTGGGCCATCGCGTGCTCGTCGAGGGCACCGTGTCCAGCGAGGCGCGCATCTGTGGCGGTATCGTGCTGAACCCCGTTCACCTGTCGGTGCTCGAGCGCGATGCGTCGTGCAACACGATGCTGCCCGCGGAAGAGCGCTACAACCTCACATTCGAGCCGCCGCGTCCGCCGGGCCCGAGCAAAGGGCGTCTCGCCTTCGATAACGCCGCACCGGCCGCGCCGCCAGCGCCTGCTGTCACCGGCTCAACCAGAGAGTTCGTCGTCTCCTACCCGTTCGATGGCCTCATCGGCTTCACGCATGCCGGCGCGCTCACCGCGATTCTCAACTTCGCCCGCACCGCGAACGCGCGAGAGATCGAGATCGTCGGCTATCGCGGCGCCGTGCGCCTGTCGAACGGTCAGACAATCGTTGAGGAATCGACCATCGGAAAGAAGCGCGCCGAGCAGATCGCGATGCTGCTCCAGGGCGCGAATCTCAAAGGACCGTCGTACAAGGTCAGCTGGCGCGAGGAAGCCGCCGCGGCCGATGGTGTCGACGACCACCTGTCCCGTCGCGTCGTCGTCACCGTCCGCCGATAGCGATCACCGCCATTGCTAGTCTTCCTAGCAGTGTAGGGAACGCTCCAAGCCAGCCGCGGCACCAGGTGTCTCGTCTCGCAGGCCGCTCGGTACGCCCGCAGTGGTTCGACACCGATCGGCGGCCGCGTAAGCTAGCGCCACGTCGTGCGCAGCAGGAAATCGGGCGGAGCAAGGGTTCCGCGAATGCGAGCGCGTACCTTCGCGTGTGGCCTTGAGCCGAGGTTTATGGTTCGGCGCTGAATGCGTGAACCATCACGTGCCGGTACGGCTGGCCGGGCCGCAGAATCACCTGCTCCTGCCACGCCGGAACGTTGATGGCGTTCGGGAATTTCTGCGTCTCGAGGCACAGCCCGGCGTACTGAACGTAGGTTGCCCCTTTGCCCTTGTGCGAGCCGTTGAGGAAGTTCCCGGTATAGAACTGCACGCCCGGCTGGTCCGCGGTCAGCGTCATTACGCGGCCTGATGCCGGGTCCTTGAGCCGCGCCACCGGCCGCAGCCGATTCGGCTCGCCGTTCACCACGAAGTTGTGGTCGTAGCCCGTTGGATTGCCGCCGGCTGCTTTCACATCCTGGCCAATCCGCTTGCCGGCCGTGAAGTCGAATGGGGTCTTCGCAACCGGCAGCACGCGGCCGTCCGGAACCATCGGCGTGCCGGGCGTGTAGCGATCCGCGTGGAGCGTCAGCACGTGGTCGAGAACCGTCCCGGAGGCGTGTCCGGCAAGATTCCAGTAGCTGTGGTGCGCCATGTTCACCACGGTGGTCCGGTCGGTCGTCGCCTCCATCTCGACCTTCAGCTCGTTGTTATTTGTGAGCGTGTAGACAGTCCTTGCGGTCACCGTGCCCGGATAGCCTTCTTCGCCATCCTTGGATACATACGTGAGCTCGATTGACGGGCCATCCGCGGTGTCCGCGGTTCTGGCGGTCCAGACCACTTTGTCCCAGCCCCTCCTGCCGCCGTGCAGGTGGTGCGGCTTGTCGTTGGGCGCGAGCGTGTAGCGCGAGCCCTCCAGCGCGAATTCGGCGTTCCCGATCCGGTTGGCCACGCGTCCGACGATCGCGCCGAAGTACGGGTGCCCGGCGAGATAGCCGTCGAGGTTCTCGAACCCGAGCACGACGTCGGCTAATCGGCCGTTCCGATCGGGCGCGTGGAGTTCGGTGACGATCGCGCCGTAATTACTGATTTTGGCGATGAGGCCGTTCTTGTTGGTCAGTGTATAGAGTTGCACTGGCGTGTTGCCCTCGTGGCCGAAGGGCGCAGAGGCGATGCCGGGAGTCTGAGTCTCCTGCGCGGGCGCGTCCGCAGCTCCGCCACCGCGCGGGGTCGAGCAGGCCGCGATGACGATCGCCGCCAGCGCAGCCAGATAGTGCGCGCTACCCAACCGCAAGCTGCGCCACCGTGTAGGACTGAGCCGGAAGCCTGAACGTCATCCGGGAACCCGGGGCGGGGGCGTCAAGACGCTGCGGCGCAACGAGACGCGGTTGCTCGAAGGTGTTGAACGCCTTCAGATCACGTCCGGTCAATGTTTCGCAGGTGATGACGCGAGTCGGTGTCAGGTCACCCCACTCGACCACCACGTCGCGCTCGCCCTCGAGATCGCGGTTCAGCATCAGCACGCTCGCCTGACGGTTCTGTCCGTCGTAAGTGGCGACCACGTCTACGAAGGGCACCTGATCGTTGCGTGCGAAATCGGCCTGCAGCCCGGCTCCGCTGATCGGATACGTCTCGGTCTCGACGCGAACGTCGAGAACGCGTCCCCGGGCGTAACGGATGCCCCACGCGTAGGGGTAGTAGATGCTCTGCCGAAGGACACCGGTCTCATTCGTGACCAGGGGCGCGATGACGTTGACGAGCTGGGCGATGCAGCCGACGCGGACGCGATCGGAGTTCCGCAGCAGTGTGTTCACGAAGCCGCCGACGAGCAGCGCGTCCTCGAAGTTGTAGACTTCCTCCAGCAGTTTGGGCGCGAAGGCGCCGCGGCCGTTGACGGCATCGCCGCTGCGCGCGCGATACCAGACGTTCCACTCGTCGAACGACAGCCAGAGCCGCTTGCTCGTTTTCCGCAGCGCCTGCACGTAGTCGCAGACGGCGCCGATCTCGTGAATCTGCCGGTCCATGTCCAGGTTCATCGCGAGGTAGCGCGCCGCGCTGTTGTTCGTCAGGGGCCGGGTGTTGCCGTAGTAGGCGTGCAGCGAGATGCCGTCCACCTGGTCGTAGCACTCTTCCAGCACCTCGCGGTCCCAGATCAGGTAGGTGGACATGCCGGTGCCGCTCGATCCGCAGGCGATCAACTGCACCTTTGGATCGATGACGCGCATCTGCTTCGCCACGTCGCGCGCCTTGCGGCCGTACTCCCGCGCCTGCATCTGGCCGATCTGCCAGTTCCCGTCCATCTCGTTGCCAAGACACCAGTAGCGCACGTTATGCGGCTGCTCGTAACCGTGGGAGCGGCGCAGATCGCTCCACTTCGTGCCTCGCGCCAGGTTGCAGTACTCCGTGTAGGCCACCGCCATCTCGGCGGTCCCGGTGCCGAAGTTCATCCCGAGCAGCGGCTCGGTGCCCGCGGCACGACACCAGTCGATGAAGTCGTTGGTGCCGAACTGGTTGGTCTCGATCGAGTTCCACGCCCGCTCGAGCACAGTCGGCCGCTGCGCTTTCGGCCCGACCCCGTCCAGCCAGTTGTAGCCGGACACGAAGTTGCCACCGGGATAGCGGGTGATCGGAACGGCGAGCTCCTTCACCTCACGGAGGACGTCGGTTCGAAATCCCTTCGCATCGGCAAGACGAGACCCTGGTTCGTAGACGCCCGTGTAGATAGCCCTGCCGAGATGTTCGAGGAAAGCGCCGAGAACCCGGCGGTCGAAATCGGGACGCGCCCGCGCCGGCAGCACGGACGCGCGTGCCGGGCCGCGGGTGACCTGCGCGTAACCGATGGCGTCGAGCAACGACCCGGCGGCCAGCAGTGCGCCTGTCTGGCCCAGTGTCGAGAGGAATTGGCGACGATCGATCGAGTTCATAGCTCTCCGTTTTTTGGGTTCAGGAGGTTCAAGGGTTCAAAGGGTGCAGGGGTCCAGTTCAGATGGTTCAGTGGGTTCACGGGTTCCTGAACCTGCTGAACCAAACGTCTTGCACCCGTTGCACCCCTTGAACCCGTTGCACCCCTTGAACCCGTTGAACCACCATGTGCCTATTTGCGGCCACGCAGGTCGTTGATCTTCGTGGTGAACTCCTCCACGTTCGATCGATTCACGACCAGCGTCGGCACGATGATCTGCTCCGTCGCGGGGATAAACGATCGATCGCCGCGCAGCGCCTGCGCCATCCGGACGATGGACTGATATCCGAACTCGAACGGCTGCTGCACGACCGTTCCGTGAATCGCGCCGTCTTTCACGCCGGCCAGCGTCTCGTCGGCCTCGTCGAACGCCACGATCTTGACGCGGCCGACTTTGCCCGCCTCGCGAACCGCGTTCAGAATCGCCGGACCGTTATAGCTCCACAAACCGACGAGCCCCTTGATGTCCGGATACCGCACGAGCGTGTCGGCGGCATTCGCCTTGGCACGCACATCATCCACATCGTCCGTGCGCACGTCGATCATGCGGATATTCGATCCCGCCAGCGTTTCCTTGATCCCCTGGATGCGCTCCTGGGCGTTCTGCGCATCCAGCTTGCCGACAAACAGCATGATCGAGCCGCCCTCGGGGATTGCTTCGCGAATCAGCTGGCCAGCCTGGCGCCCGGCAGCCACGTTATCGGTGCCGATATAACAGGCGCGGTCCGACTGCGGTGCGTCGCTGTCCTGCGTAAACACGAGTGCGCGTGTCGCCGCGGCGTTGATCATCCGCGTCTGGTTCTGGGGGTCCACCGGTGAAATGGCGATCGCGTCCACGCCCCTGGTGAGCAGGTCGTCCACAATCCGCTGCTGTTCGGCGGCTTCCGGCGGCGGCGTCAGCCTGAAATCGACTTCGACGTCGGCCAGTTCCGCATCCGCCTTCTCCACGCCGCGCCTGGCAATCGTCCAGAAGTCGGCGGAGTTGTTCGTGACAAAGGCCAGCCTGAGGGTCTTCGCGCCGTTCGACGACGCCTCTTCAGCGGAACGGCAACCGGCCACGGCATGGGCCAGCACCAGCAACAGCACACCCGCCTTCATCCAGAACATCTGCAGCTTCATCAGCTCCTCACAACTCGATCGAGTGAGCGCCAAACGCGATCACACCCGATGATGATCCTGAAAACACGTGCGGCCGATAACCGGTCGCGCGCTCGTACTCCTGAGCGACCCTGGCAATGGCCGCCGAAGACCCTTTCCGCCCAACCACCGCGACGGTGCCGCCGCTGCCTCCTCCGGTGATGCGGGCGCCATAGAGGCCGGCCTCTCCACCTTCAGTTCGCACCAGCTCCACCAGACGGTCGGTTCCCGGAGATCCCAGCCCGCACGCCTGGTAACTGGCGTGCGACTCGAACATCAGTGCTCCAAGCTCCACACGTCCCTCACCCGGCGTCGCGTGCAGCAGCTCGCGGAACCGCTCCGCCCGCGCCCGCTCGTAGACCGGATGGGCCGTCGGTGCCCGGACCTTGTACCGGCGGCCGCGGTCCACCCTCGTCACGGTGTCGGAGGTGCATCCGTACCGCGCGATGAAATCGTCGCCGGACATCTCCGCGGGGAGCCAGCGACCGAGCTCACGTTCGAATTCGGAGGGTGCGACGTTGGCCAGATAGTCTAGCGGCGCGCCGGCGTGTTCGCCCAGAATTCGCAGTCCCATGAACGCGCCGGTCCGCACGGCACCGTAATCGGACCCGCCGACCGCGTGGCGCTCGCCGGAATCGAGCCCCCAGAACTCGATGTCGTCGGGCACCGCGATCGACGGGTGAAGTTCGGCGGGCTGACACAACAGCGCAAGCAGTCGATCGTGCTCGCCGAACACGCACGTCATCTGATCCATCACCCCGCACGGTGCGCCTGTTACGAGGTTTTCGCTCTTCTGACACAACAGCGCGAGATCCCGCGGCTCGAGGGTGATCCCGAATGCAGCCGCGGCTGCGCACATACTTGCTGTCTCGATCGCGGCGGACGAACTCACGCCCTTGCCTTCCGGCACCTGCGACGAGACGACCACCCTGGCGCCGGCGAGCGGCATCCCGCGCTCACGTGCAAGCACCAGAAACACGCCGGCGACGTAGGACATCCAATGGGGCGCAATAGCCTCCGTGCTTCCAAACATCGACCTCGCCCGCTCGTAATCCACCGGCACGCCGTCGGGCGCAAGCGTCTCGATCGGGATCGCGCACGGCGGCCGGCCAATGCTGACGACCTCGAGCACCGGGCGTTCGATCCGCTGGACCGCCGCGAACGTGGCTTCAGCGATCGGCCGTTGCAGGACGAGCGAGCCCGAGTAATCCGCAATCCCGCCCATCACGTCGAGGCGGCCGGGCGCCCGCGCGACGGTCGCCACAGCACCAGGCTCGAACAGCGACTGATCACGAAGCGTGGCGATAAAACGCTCGAGCTCAGAATTACTCATCGTGGAGTCCGGCTTCAGCCGGATTGTCAATCAATCGGCGCGCACGGAGCTCCTGCTGCAGCAAAGGCTCGATCTGTGCCTGGATCGCCGCATTCGCGTAACCCGCCCACGCCACCTCGGCTTCAACGTTCAATGGCGCGTCGAGCGGCTGGCCATGCGGATCCGTCACGATCACTCCGCCCTCTTGCGCAATGAGCGCGGTGCAGATGTCGTACGGATGACACGTGAGAGACGGGGGATAGCCGCGACCGGACAGCAATGGACGCATCAGCGGCCGCAGGTCGGCAACAAAACGATCGTGACCGGCCAGAAGTTCGTAGAGCTGTCCGCCGGTGGACGCGTATTGATCTTCGAAGCAGTGCGTCTTGCCAGGAGGAGGCGCGCCAAGCGCGCCGCGGATAATCGCTTCGTCGACCGCGGCAAGCTCATCGCGCGCGCCGGGAAAGAAGCGCGCAATGGACGCGTACCCGTGCGCGATCGACGCGGCCGTGGATGGACGCAGCGCAATGGATTGGGACTCGCCCGTCAGCCGATTGTGGCGTTGCGCCTGCAGCCCTCCGCCGCGTACCGCCCACATCTGGTCCGACAGGTGCTGCTTCACGAGCGAGATCTCCGTCTGCACCGCCAGCACGATGTCCTGCAGCGAGGTATCGGGGCCGCGGTTACGTGCGACGCCAGTCAGCACCCACGCGCTGCGCTTCTGATACATGAGCCCGCGCGTCCCGTCGATCGGATCGACAATGATGACCCATTCGGCTGCCCCGTCCCGTTCGTACGCCTTGCGTCCGCCGCTCAACCCCTCCGCCACGAGCACAAACGAGTGCTCGCGCGCCAGCGCGTCGGCAAACCGCGTCACCATCTCTTCCCCGACAACATCGATCGCGTAGATCGTGTCGCCGGGCTCTTCACGATCGACGGCCGACAGGCTGCGGATATCCTGCCGCTCCGTCGCGCTCACGATCTCGTCGCGCACCTGCGCATGCAGGGCCCTCAGCGGCTGAAGAAGCGTTCGCGGATCACGCATGCGGCGTTTTGTAATGAACGTCGGACGCGGCGCGTAGTTCGTCAGCCTTCGACTCTGGCCGGGTGTCGCTCAGGAAGTTACCGCCGCCGATTTCAGGTCCGGCGAGATACTTCAGGAGATGCGGCTTGCGCAGCGGCGGGTGACACTCGATGTGGAAGTGGAAGCCCGAATAGTCGCCGCCATCCGTTGGCGCCTGGTGCACGGTCAGGACGTATGGAAACGACATCTGCCACAGATTGTCGTACCGGACCAGCAACGACTTCAGCGCCGCCGCCAGATCGTCGAGCTCGCCCGGCGCCATCGTCGCCAGGCTGGCATGCGTCTCCTTCGGCGCAACATAGCATTCGTACGCGTATCGCGCGAAATACGGAAGGAACACCACGGCTGATCCGTTCTCCACGACCAGCCGGCGGCCGTCATCTTTTTCGGCGCGGATGACGTCCTGAAAGAGGACGCGGCCGTGCTCCTGATAGTGGCGCACGCTCGCGGCCGCTTCCGTCTCGATCGTCTTGAACACGAAGTTGGTCGCGTAGATCTGTCCATGGGGGTGGGGGTTCGACACGCCAACCACCTCGCCCTTGTTCTCGAAGGTCAGCACGTGGCGCACGTCGGGGCGCGCGCCGAGCTCCACGTATTGATCGCGCCAGGCGCGCAGCAGCTCGCCAATCGCGCCGGCCGGCAGTTCCGCAAGCGTGGCGTTATGCCGCGGCGTGTAGCAGACGACGCGAGCCACGCCGCTCGCCGGCGCGTTGCGATAGATTCCTGGCGGCGCCTCCAGCTCGCGCGGCGCATCCGTCCCCACGCAGGGATGATCGTTGTCGAAGACAAAGACCGACCGGTAATCCGGATTCCGCTCGCCGCTGACGCGCAGGTTCCGCGGGCAGAAGTAGCAGCTGTCGACGTGCTCCGGTACCGGTTGCGCGGATACCGTGGCGCGCTCACCCTGCCACGGCCTATCCTGTCGGTGCGCGGCCACGACCACCCACTCCTGCCGGAGGGGGTGCCATCGCTGCTCCCACGCGGAGGTCACCACTAGTGGTATGTCCTTCCAGCTTTACTACCGGCCGCTCCGCTCGCACCCCACCGCGCAAGCTTGCGCGGCGGGGACCCCGCGTTGTCGCGGCCGACAATCGCGGTCGAAGAGTACCCGTGACTAGTACTCTTCCAGTGGATACAAGCCATTAGATGTCCGTTCCTTTACTGCACATGTCGGCGATCTCCAAGCGCTTTCCGGGTGTCGTCGCGCTTGATGGCGTCGACTTCGATCTGGCCGCCGGCGAAATCGTCGCACTGGTCGGCGAGAACGGCGCCGGCAAATCCACGCTGATGAAGATCCTTGCCGGGATCATTCGTGCCGATGCCGGCGCGATCCACATCGACGGCACGCCGGTGACGATGCCTGGACCGGGCGACGCGGCGCGGCTGGGCATCGCGGTGATCCACCAGGAGCGCGAGCTGATCGACACCCTCGACGTCGCCGGGAACGTGTTCCTCGGACGCGAGCCCACGCGCGGCGGGCGGCTGCGGCTGCTCGATCGTCGGCGAATGCACGCGGAGACGCAACAGCAGCTCGCCCGCATCGGGGTGCAGATTCCCGCACGTACCCCGCTTGGGGATCTCTCGGCGGCGCAGCAGCAGCTCGTGTCCATCGTCCGTGCGCTCTCGATGAACGCGCGGATGCTGATCCTCGACGAACCGACATCCAGCCTCACCTCCACGGACGCCGAACGGCTGTTCGGCGTGCTGCGCGACCTGCGACGATCCGGCACCGCCATCGTCTACATCTCGCATCGCCTCAAGGAAATCGAAATGCTGGCCGACCGCGCAGTCGTGCTCCGCGACGGGCGGAACGCCGGGACGCTCGCGCGCGACGCCATCTCGCACGATCGGCTGGTGCAACTGATGGTCGGCCGCGTCGTCGACACGGTGTCCCCGCGCGTGGAGGCGTCGGCCGGGCCGGCCGTGCTGCGCATCGAGCGGCTGCGCACCGGCCGTTATCCGGACGTCGAAATCTCGCTCGACATCCATCGCGCGGAGGTACTGGGCATCGCCGGGCTCGTTGGCGCAGGACGTACGGAACTGGCCGAGGCGATCTGCGGAGTGGGCCCCCGGCGGTCGGGCGAAATCCTCCTCGACGGCCGGCCGCTCGCAATCCGTTCGGCACGCGACGCAATCCGTCACGGCATCTGCCTGGTCCCCGAGGATCGGCGCCGCTGCGGCGTGGTTGCGGCCATGAGCGTCCGTGAGAACGTAACGCTGCCGGCGCTGTGGTCATACGCCCGCCTCGGTCTGATCGGGCGTTCGGCCGAAGCCAAGGCAGTCCGTCGCATCACGACGGCGCTCACCGTCAAAGCCGCGTCCATCGAAAGCCCGGTAGCGACGCTGAGCGGCGGCAACCAGCAGAAAGTCGTCCTCGCCAAATGGCTCGCGCTGCGGCCGCGCGTTATCGTGTTCGACGAACCGACACAGGGCGTCGATGTCGGAGCCAAGGCGGAAATTCATCGTCTGATCCGCACCCTCGCGCAGGAAGGCGCGGCTGTCGTGATGATCAGCAGCGACATGGAAGAGATCGTGGCGGAGAGCGACCGCGTCGCCGTCATGCACGACGGGCGCATCACCGGCGTTCTGCCGCGCTCCCGGTGCACGCCCGAATCCATCATGCAGCTCGCCGTCGCATGACCGGCGTCCACGACCGCTCCCTCCTGCCATGACACGAAAAGACCTCGGCGTTCTCCTGCTGTTCGTCGTGCTGTGCGTCATCGTTGCCGCCGCGAGCCCGCAATTCCTCAGCGTCGCCAACCTTCAGAACGTTGGCCGGCTGGTGGGCACCTACGGCATCTTCAGCATCGGCGTCGGCATCGTGATCATGACTGGCGGCATCGACCTGTCGGTCGGATCGATCTGCGCGCTGCTCGGCGTGCTGCTGTCGATGATGCTCGTCGAGTGGGGCTGGCCGGCCGGCCCTGCGCTCGCCGCGGTGCTGGCGCTGGGCGCCGGACTCGGCGCCGCACATGGCTTCCTGATCGCGCGCCTCCGGCTGCAGCCCTTCATCGTCACGCTGTGCGGGCTGCTCCTCTATCGCGGTGCCGCCCGCTACGTGGCTGACGATTCGACCAAGGGCTTCGGCACTGGTGAAGGCTTCGAGTGGTTGCGGGCAGCCGCCGCCGGACATGTCGCCGGCGTGCCGATGCCATTCGTGATCCTGTGCGTCATCGCTGTTGTCGCGTGGCTGGTGGTGCATCGTTCGGTCTACGGACGGCATCTGATCGCGGTCGGGCACAATGAGGAAGCTTCACGCTACTCAGGTGTCAGAACCGGCAGCGTTGTGGCCATGGCATATGTCATCTCAGGGTTGCTTGCCGCCGTGTCCGCCGTCATCATCGCCTTCTATACCAACTCGGTCTCGCCCGCGTCGCACGGCAACTTTTACGAGCTGTACGCGATTGCGGCCGCGGTCGTCGGCGGCTGCAGTCTGCGCGGGGGCGAAGGCACCGTGCTCGGGATCGTGATTGGCGCCGCCCTGCTGCAGGTGCTGCGCAACCTGGTGAACCTGCTCGATATCCCGAGCTCGCTCGACTTCGCGGTGATGGGCGCTGTCATTCTCGCCGGCGCGATCGCCGACCAGGTCATCGCTCGACGATCGAAGCGGTCGCTTGTCGGGCGCCGTTGAGAGCTGCCGTCAGTTGGCGAGCCAGCCATCCTCGGCAAACTGGCCCCGAAGCCAGCGTTCGTCCTTCGCGATGTAGTCCGTCAGCTCAGACCCGCTCAGAAACGCGTCCGTCTGTGACCCACGGCGGAGCCACGCTTTCCACTCTTCGGTCTCGCGTACTCTCGCAAGTACATTGCGATAAAACGCCACCTGCGCGCCAGTCACGCCCTTCGGCAGCCACACCGTCCGCGGCATCTGGTAGCGCTCGATTGGCAGCCCGGCTTCCATGCACGTCGGGATGTCCGCCCACGTGCGGCCCGCGCTGACGACGTCGGCGTAGCCGAGGCGCGCCGGCGAAAACACGCACAGCGGCCGGATCGTGCCGGCGCGCCACAGTGGCGCGTTTTCCTGCGGGTTGTTGACATTCGCCGCCACATGCCCGCCGGCGAGCTGCACGGCGACCTCGCTGCCGGACTTGAACGGCACGTACGAAAATGCGACCTGCCCAACCTTCTCGATCTGACGCACCAGCACCTGATCCGTGTCCTTCGATGCCGTTCCCGCCACCGCCAGCCGCTTGGCCCCGCTGCGCGCCGCATCGAGGAAGGTGGAGACGTCCGGATACGGGGCCTTCGAATTCACCCACAGCATGAACTCGTCGAACGCGACCGCCGCAACCGGCTGTAAATCGGAGCGGCGGTAGCCGACTGCTGAACCAAGCGGAATCAGCCAGACGTTGTTCGTCGCGAAGACCAGCTTGTGCGGATTGCCGATCGCGCCCTTCGCATAGATGAACGCTTCCGTACCCGAACCGCCACCTTTGTTGGTGACGATGACCGAGCGATCGACCAGTTTGTATTTCTGAATGATGGACTGGACCGTGCGCGCGAGCTGATCGCTGCCGCCGCCGGGTCCGGCGGCGACGACGAACTCGACCGGCCGCGACGGTTTCCATTCCCGCTGGTTCGCCGGCCGCGCACATCCGCTCGCCGCGGCCATCACGAGCAGCAGCGCCACGCATGGGAGACCCGTGGCTTCCGCCTTCAGGCGGAAGTTACCGGCCTGCATTCGCTTCGGCGCCGGCGATATACACGGCGCGGATGCTGCGGCTGTTCCTGATATCAGTCAGCGGGTTTGCATCGAGGACGACGAAGTCGGCCCACTTGGTCGGCTCGAGCGTGCCGAGATCCTCCGCGCCGAGGAACATCGCCGCACGGCGCGTTGCTGCCTCGATCGCCTGCGCCGGTGTCAGGCCCGCTTCGACCATCAGCTCCAGTTCCCAGTGCTCCGAATACCCTGGGAAGCGGCCAGGCGGGCCGGCGTCCGTGCCGGCCGCATACGGAAGTCCCGCGTCGACGATCCGCTTCAGGTTCGCCTTCGCGTTCTCGAAGAAGGCCGGAAACTTCTTGAAGTTCGGGCTGCCCGCCTGGGCTTTCTGCCGCTCGGGACTCTTGATCAACTCCAGCGTCTTCGCCGACACGCCGCGGGTGAAGAACGGATCGTCGGCAAACGCCGGCGTCGATCCGTAAGCAAACATTGCCGCCTCGCGCGACAGCGTCGACGCCACCTGCCACGTACCCTGCTTCTTCATGCTGTCGATGAGCGCCCGATCGATCGGCTGGTCGCGCACCATGTGCACGAACCCGTCGATGCCCTGGTCAACCAGCCGCTTCGCGTCCTCGAGATAGAACACGTGGGCGAGCACGCGCGCACCGCGCTTGTGCGCCGCGTCGATGATCGCCTTCGAAATCGCCGGCGGCATCTTCGGCATCGTGCCAAGCTCCGAGTCGAGCCACAGCTTGATGACGTCGGCGCCCTTATCGAGTTGGGCGTTGACCGATGCTGCCGCCTCCTCCGGCGTGGCCACCGCTTCGTTGACGCCCGCCAGCCCTCCGTACCCGCCTTTGAACACCAGACCCTGACCGGCCGTGTACACCCGCGCCATCGACACCTGGCCACCGTTTGCCGCTGCCGAACGCTGCCCATTGCGCACGGGAAAGATCGTGTCCTGGTCCGTCCCCATGCTCATGACCGTCGTCACCCCGTACGACGCATACGTCCTGAGGTCCTTCTCGACGCTTTCACGTGTGTGGTTGCTCTTGTCCTGAACCAGGTCGACGGTGTTGCCGACGTGCGCGTGCATGTCCATCAGGCCGGGAATGACATAGGCTCCGTTCAGATCCGTGACCTTCGCCCGTTCCGGCGTCTCGAGATCAGTCGCCGCTCCAACCCACGACACGCGTCCGTTTTCAACGACCATTGCCGCCTGCGGCAGCGGCCCGCGGTCGGCGCCATCGATCAACGTGAAATTACGGAACACCGACGCGTCGGTGGCGCCCGCCGGGCCTTCCGCGCCTTCGCCACCGGAGCCGCTGCAGCTCAACGCCAGGATCGTGAGGATGAGCGCGCTGATTTTCGTAGCGTCCGCCTTCAGGCGGACCCGAAGGTTACGAAACTTTGGTGCGGGCATCTTCGAGAATGCGCTTCGCGCGCGACGGGTTGAAGACGCCGCAGGAGCAGAACCGCGTCAGCGTCGCGGCGCACTGCTCCGGCGTGCGCCGGTTTTCCTTGACGAAGTCGATCATCTTCTTCGCCAGCGAGTGGCTGATCATGCCGTGCCCGCACATCGTGGACAGCATCATGACCTGCGCGTTCGGCATCTTCTCGGTCTTCCCTTCGAAGCCGAGCGAGTAGCCGACGCTGTGCCGGGGCATGCCCGCGTACGCGCAGCAGTCCTCCGCCCCGGTAATCGACGTGGACACGTTGACGCTGAGGCCGAGGTTTTCGTCCTTGATCCGCTTCACGAACTGCTCGGCCTTGTCGCGGTCGTCGAAGACCGCCGCGCACGTCGTGACGTCGGTCAGCCCGTCGACCACGGCCTTGAAGTCGGGCGTGTTGTCGCGCGCCCAGTGCGCGAACGGATTCATCTGCCGCGCCGGCCGGATTGCGCCACCGTGCCGCGCATCGCCGAGGTTCACCGGACCGTATTCGATGGCAATCTGCAGGAACCGCCGCAGCCCCTCCAGCGCGTTCTCCTGCTTGAACGGCCCCTTGCACGCCATCGCAAACACGATGAAGTCGTCGTCAAAGCTTTCGGCGCTGCCGAATCGATGGAGCGTGTTGGTCATGCTGTTATCCGGCTGTAGGGCCCGACCTTCAGCTCGGCCCCTACTGGATCACCGCGCCGGCCGAGGCCGATGTTCGTCTTGGCGCGGGCGAGGTCATAGCCCAGCCGCTCGAGGATCGGCGCCACGACCGTGTCGTCGCCATGGTCGTCGCAGCGGACGCCGGCGCCGATCGACACGACCGTGT